>QNYZ01000035.1 GCA_003973265.1 Deltaproteobacteria bacterium
CGTTCGTGAACAGCAACGTTTGTTGAGTCTGTACTTGGATTCGGCCATGTTGTCCGTTAAAAATAAAAAAATGAAACACACCGAAAAAAAACAGCTATTCCCGATTAGGACTTTTCCGGTATTTCCCTGTTGCCGGTGCCGAATCTTTTGAGCGGCGACTCCAGGCGGTGACCTTGGAAAAGATGGTGCGCTGCCCGGCACCGATAGCCGAAGACACGATTAAGATAGGGTTACGTCCAGTTCATTTCCGCCCAAAACCTGCTGGAAGTCGACCTCGACAACGTAAACCAGATCCTGCATCCGCTTCCGTTGCTCCTGAACTACGGTGATATCGAAAAGAATCCAAAGACCTTCAGACACTATATGGACGGCGTTACACCGCTGATTTCGGAAAAAATGATGCAGATGGACGAGGAGCGCCTGGCCATCGGAAAGGGGTTTTCGCTGGACCTGATGTCCACTTTGGATCAGTTGAAAATGTACTACGGGCATAACGGTTCAAAAACATACCATGAATATGTCAACAGCCCGGAAAGCCCCTATGCGGATATTGTCGGTCACCATGTGAGAAGCCGCTATGTGACTGAAGATGTGCCGGGCCTTGAAGTCCCCGCCGTCGAGCTGGCCAGGATCGTTTCGGTGGACACACCGGTCACCGAAGTGTGCGTACAGCTCGCCTCGGTGCTTCACGATGTGGATTATTTTGCCGCCGGGATGACGCTTGAAAAGCTCGGGATAGCCGACAAAACACCTGCCGGGATCATAGCGCTGTGCGCCTGACCTTAAAAGGCGTTGTACCCGACGACCGCATTTAACGCTTCCTGCGGCCATGCAGATGCGAACGCACAGGAGATCCGTGTATCTTCTTGAATATCAGTATGAAAAAAACGGAAAGTTTTATGCTTTCATTGAACAAGTTGCAGGAAATCACCATGTTGAATTCAGGAATGCAGGTGTTGTTCATACCTCAGAAATATCTTTAATCGAAGCATGGGAGGCAACTGTTTCAGCATCGGGGCGTTTTTGTCTCTTGCCAGATCAATAAAGACCCGATTCTCCGGGAATCGGGTCTTTATTGCAAAGCATGTTATCCTGCTGTTACCTTTATTTTCCGCGGCAGGGCTTTTTCCGCCTTGGGCAGGATCAGGCGAAGCACTCCGTTGTCGAGCTTGGCCTCGATTTTATCCTGATCAATGACATCGGAAAGGGTAAACTGACGATAATATTTCCCTATGTTAAATTCAACCAGCACATCTGACTCTTCAGCTCCCTCCCATGGTTTGACATCCCCGGAAATGGTCAGCACTCCATCAGTAAGATCGATGCTGACATCATCAGGTGATACACCAGGCATGTCGGCCAGCAGGGTGATATCTTTGTCCGTTTCAAAAATATCCACCTCGGGGGTAAACACCAGTCCGGCCGTGGTTTGTTCAGCAGAAGTCTCGACTTCCTGTTTTTCTTTGACTTGGAGTTCTTTGGATTCAACCATTTTTTCATCCCTCCTTATTATATAATCAATGGTAGATAAATCGCCATGAGGCGGATCTGGATTCAAGTCCAGGTTTACCTCAAAGAATCAAAAATTATGACAAAATATGAAATACAAGTTGTGTGTTACGTTTTATTTCTTATAACAATGATCAAGGTTTTTTTTGATATGAGGTGGGTCCGTGCAAATCCAGCTCCGTCTCATATCCGGTTCAATAAGATTTCGATTATTTGATAGTAATTTGTTTGGGTTGTGTTGCTGTCGATTTGGCAATGGTAATTGTCAATATGCCGTTAACCAGCTTTGCATCCAAATTGTCAGCATCCACATCACCCGGTAACACTACAGCCCTGGAAAATTTGCCGGCCTCACGTTCTCTGCGGTGGTATCTGGCGTTATCGCTTTCAGGCTGAATTTTACGTTCCCCGGCGATGGACAGGCTTTTACCGGTGACTTCCAGTTTTAGATCATCGGGTTTCACACCTGGAAGCTCTGCGCGAATATAATATTTGTCTTCATCTTCCGTAATATTTAACGCAGGAAACACCTTAGGCATGGCGAGCCGCCGAACATCACGTCCAAAAAATGCATTTGTCAATTGATCCATCCTGCGGACCATATGATTCAATTCTGCCAAGGGATTTTGCCAACCTGTATAAGGTACACCGAATAAATTTCTTGTCAGCATGGTTTTTTCCTCCTCATATAATTGTTGTTTTTATTGTACATGTGTACATGTGCGTAAAGTTTTTTTGATCCAATCAAGAGGTTTTTACCTCGATCTGTTTTACATCCTGATTCGGTAAAGCTTTTCTCGGCATCGTCACGGTTAAAACTCCTTTGTTAAAGGTTGCCTTAACGCCGTCCTGATCAACGTCATCAGGCAGGGACAATACCCGTCGAAATGTTCCGTAGGTTCTTTCCATACGGTAGTAGTCTTTTTTCTTTTCCTCTTTTTCCTGTTTTTTTTCGCCGCTGATCGTCAGGGTATCGTTGACAATTTCCAGCTTAACATCCTTGTCATCTACACCGGGAATCTCAATGGTGATGGTGTATTCCTTATCACTGGCGCCCAGGTCCAGAGTCGGTTTGAGAATGCCGTCGGTCAGGCGGGGAAACAAACTCTGGTCGAAACCAATGCCGGACTGCCCGAATCCGCGAAATGCATTATCAAAAAGCCGATCGATTCCCTGGTGAAACTGTTGTAAAGGGTGGGGAAAAACACCCCCTTGTTCATTGGCGTTTTCACGCTTGACAGGCACCATCTTCCCGGCATCATCTTCTTCCTTTTTGAACCAATTCCAAGGAACCCATTTTTTGATATTCATAGTTTACCTCCTTTAGTTATTGCCTGAACGAAAACCACTCTTTCGCCGCTTTAATCGTTTCAGCTCCTTTTGACAGATATTCGCCCCCAAATTTGAATATTCCAGGCTAACATCGCCAGCCCGACATACCGTTTAAATCCGTCAAACCCATGAGCAGGATATCGATCCAAAGCATGGTTCTCAAGCGCATTGAGCGCCGGTTCGACCTCCAAATAATGCAATAACTCGATGGATAGATAAGTTATTGTTTCCGTTCAGGCACTACCCATAGAATTCATTACTCTCATAAATTTTTATTAAAAGTAATATACTTTTTTGGGTTGTCAATAGTTTTCTTCATTTTTTATGCTGTTTATAAAGAAAAGGCGTGCCTTGTCTTTACGGCCTTTCTACGTAGTATCGGTCCGGCCCGGCAGATAATGCAATGCGGCATGTTTGTGCCGGCAAGGTCATTCTGCGCCAATGTCTGCAGCGCGCTTTTCACGCGCTGCAGACGGGAAGAAGGCGTTGCCGTGGAAAGCGGGAAGCATGATGAAGAACTCAGCCGGATGAGCGACATCGTAAATGATTTACCGCCTGATTCCATTCTGAATACAACCGCCGTGTAATTTTCGATTATTCTTTCCGTCGGCTTGTACCCGCAGCCTCGATTTGTTCTGAGCTGAACCCTTATCGGTCGACCTCCGGGATTAGGGTCCGCTTTACCGATTTTACATCAATAATTGATCGATCCGATGATGACGCGAATTGTCATGGCCAATGGGCTGAATCATCACGGCACGGTGTGAACGGTCTGCAATTCGACCCTGGTTTCAAAAAGGATGGCCGCCGGGTGTTACGGCATGCAGAAAGCCTGTTTACCTGTACAAGGGTATAATGTTAAACTGTGACTGGAATATCAAGACAGGACGATTTACAAAAAATAACAAACAGGATGGAGGCTCAAAATGGCAGAAGACCGCAACCCGTTAACGGAAGAGGAAAAGGCGCGATTCAGTGTTATCAATAAAGAAAACATTGAATTCCTGATGGATCGCTACAACAAGACCAACCGCTGGGTCATTGCCGATATGATTCGGCGAAGTGCTTATCATTATCCGGACAAAAAAGCGGTCATTTTCGGAGACAAAAGCCTTACTTATACCGAGTTGGAAAATGAATGCAACCGGGTTGCCAACGCCCTGTCGGATCTTGGGATTCAAAAATATGACCGTGTTGCGATCCTTGCCCACAATACGCTTCATCATGTCCTGGTATGGTTCGCCTGTTGTAAAATAGGTGCCGTTTATCTGGCAATCAATTATATGCTCAGAGGGAGGGATATTTCATACTGCATCAATCATTCTGAAAGCAAGGCGTTTGTTGTTGAAGATAGCCTGTATGATCTGGTCAAGGACGTGCTGGAAGAAATGCCGACGGTAACCCACTTTATATGGTCAGACCAGGGGGGGGGAAAGTTGCAGCCAGACAGCCGATTCAGGGATTTTGACGCGTGGTACCAGGCATACACAGCGCAAGAACCGGATACCATCCTTCATATCGAAGATCCCTGCCAGATGACGTATACCAGCGGGACGGAATCTTTGCCCAAAGGGGTGATCATCAGCAACCAGGCGTTAATGGCTCAGTATATGGGCTGCATTGTGGATGGCCAGTATGATGACAACGATATAAATATTAACGCGCTTCCCATATATCACTGCGCTCAGCGCGATGTTTTCATGAACCCGATATTCTGGCTTGGGGGAACCAATGTTTTGATTGCCCCGGATATCGGCCAGATTTTGAAAAATATCATGGAATATAAAGCAACGATATTTTTTGCACCGCCCACTGTCTGGATAGGCATGCTCAGACATCACGATTTTGATAAATATGACCTTACCAGTCTGAAAAAATGCTATTATGGGGCCTCGATTATGCCCGCTGAAATTCTCAGGGAAATGACGCAACGACTACCCGGCGTGAAAATTTACAACTATTACGGGCAGACTGAACTGGCTCCCTACCATACCATTCTCAAGGCTAAAGATGCCTTATCAAAGCCGGGCTCGGCCGGCATGGCCGGGATCAATATGGAAACCCGGCTGGTAGATGATGATTCCCGTGTTATTGAAAAAGCAGGCGTTCCCGGAGAAATTTGCGGGAAAGGACCGCATGCCCTGACAATGTATTTCAAGGAGCCGGAGAAGACGGAAGCAGCGATGAAAAACGGCTGGTTTCATTCCGGCGATCTGGGGGTTCTGGACAAAGACCGCTACATTGAGGTCGTGGATCGAAAAAAAGATATGATTAAGACAGGGGGAGAAAATGTGGCCACCCGTGAAGTGGAAGATGTAATCTATCAGGACAGTCGCGTGCAGGAAGTTGCGGTCATCGGTGTTAATCATCCAAAATGGGTTGAGGCGGTAACGGCAGTCGTTGTCGCAAAGCCCGGAGAAACCCTCGTCGAGGAGGAGATAATCAACCACTGTAAAAAAGAACTTTCTATGTTTAAAGTTCCCAAGGCAGTCCTTATTGTGGAAGAACTTCCCAAAACGCCTACGGGAAAAATTTTAAAAAGAGATATGAGAGCGACTTATAAAAACCTCTTTTCGGCGCACGAATAATTTATCCATTAAAAGATCCTGATTGGGGAGCATTGAAAAAAATCGTGCGGCGCGTATATGCCGGCCGGTGTACCCGTGCCGGCGCGGGAAAGCCGGCATATTAACGGGAGGACGCCAAATATGACAGGGAAGGCAAAGGCCGTTTCACTCTCGCCGCCCTTCTTCTTCTATATTCACCTTTTTGGTGCTGAATCCATATGTTATCCTGGCCCGGGATGCGATCAATTATCAATCATCTTTCGCCCCCGGTCAAAGGCTGCCAGGTTAATTTCCACCTTTGCAGCCGGCATGGTCCGGGTGATAACAGACTCAAAACGCCCCCGGTCCAGAGGAAGCATCCGGGTAGCGGCAAGTGCCCCCACCATGATGACGTTCCCCAATATGGGATTGCCAAGCGTGATGGCCGCATCCGTTGCATTGATAAACCAGGCCTGCTCACACAGCTCCCGAATCCATTTTTGCAGGCTTTCCAGCAGGGGATAGTCCTGGTCTCCGCTGATCACGCCGATGGAATGAATAGGGCGGATGTTGCACAGAACGTTCACCTTCGGATTGCCATAGTCCTTTAACACCCGCAGCGCCTCGGTGGGTTCCAGGGCAATCACCAGGTGCGCTTTACCCTTGGGGATTTGAGGCGAAAATCCCGACCGGGGAGAGATTCGCAGGTGACTCATAACCGATCCGCCTCTCTGGGATGCGCCAAAGGTTTCCCCAATGGTGATATTCAACCCCTTTTCCATGAGCATATTCCCGACGACCTTAGATGCCAGCACGTTGCCCTGTCCTCCCACGCCGGTGATAATCAGGTTAAACGGATCGGGCAGATGTATAGTATGGTCCATTTTTATGCCTTCTCCTTTTTTACAACAGCCCCGGAAGGACAGATGGAGGCACAAACCCCGCACCCGACGCAGATCACTTCGTCAATTTCGGTCATTTTCTTTTCCTTGTTCCAGATCAATCCCGGACATCGAAAAATCCGGGTACAGAGGCGATTGCACCCGCAGTTGCTGCCGAGACAGACGGCTT
The DNA here is from genome assembly GCA_003973265.1 of Deltaproteobacteria bacterium. Classification (GTDB taxonomy): domain Bacteria; phylum Desulfobacterota; class Desulfobacteria; order Desulfobacterales; family QNYZ01; genus QNYZ01. Next base: position 6,459 of record QNYZ01000035.1, read on the forward strand.
GATCCACCGACATCTTAAAATCTTTTCTGGCTTTTCGCTCCGGGCTCAGCGCGCAGCGTTTTTTTAATATCAGTACATTGACACCCCCCCGGCTTTCCAGCAGGTCAAATAGCGTTTGCCGGGTTGTTTCTAAATCGAAGGGATCGCAAACACGGACGCCGGCGCCGATGGCCTCGCAGATCCGCGCGATATCAAGCCCGGGTACCGCATTGCCGGACGCATCAACGGACAGACCGGGATGCGGCTGGAACCCGGTCATGGCGGTGCCGCTGTTATCCAGTACCACCAGGGTAATCTCCGAGCGCTGGTGAACGGCATTAACCAGGGCGGGCAGCACGGCGTGGAAAAAAGTTGAATCCCCGCACACAGCCAGCACCGGCTGATTCATCCCAAATGGTCCCAGCTTACCGAATCCGCTGGCAATTCCCGTACCCGAACCCATTGAATGAACAGTTTTCAACGTGCTAAAACCGGTTGGAAAGATAGCCAATGAATAGCAGCCGATATCTCCACACACAAACCCCTGCCGATTGTCCATTTGAAGGGCCATATGGATCGACCAGAATGACGCCCGGTGCGGACATCCCGGACAAAAAGTGAGGTCCCGCGCAGGCGCACCGGTATCCGCTATTGTCTCGGCCCGCTGCGTATAATCTGCTGGCACTCCCTGATAATCGACACCCGTGATTTTTAGAAGGGCATGGATAACGATATCCGGATTTAATTCCCCAACCGACGGAATCGTACCGTCAGTTTTACCAAAAATAGTTTTCACCCCGATTTCAGGGCCCATCCCCGCCGCCAGAATCTTGACATTATCTTCCAGAAAAGACGTTACCTCTTCCACGATCAGAATCTGGTGGGTGAGGGCCAAATATTTTGCCAGCAACCGGGAGGGGAGCGGCCAGGTCGTACCCAGCTTCAGCAGCCCCACGCGATCTTCAAGACCCAGCAGGTCAATGGCCTCTTTACTGTACAGGTAACCGGCGCTCGCCGTTATGCAGAGAATCTCCGGGGCATCCGGGCCGGTGTAGGTGTTAAACGGGGACGCGTCGAACAGCGCAACGGCCTGGCGCAGTTTCTTCTGCTGCAACCCGTGCTTGGCAGTGACGGGCATGCTGATCACCGGCCCCTCCATGGGATCAAGGATATTCCCGTTATATCTGAAAACGGCCTGCGCATCGACCCCTGGAAGCGGCCCCAGCACAACATTGCCACTGGCATGGGACAGACGCGTAACACTCCTCACCATGACAATATTACGGATTTTCTCGGATAACGCAAAGGCCCACTTCATCATATCCAGGGCCTCCTGAAATCCGCCCGGCTCCAGAAGAGGAATCTCCACCAGCCGTGCAAAATGGCGGGATTCCCCTTCGTTGACGCTGGACAGGGCACCTGGATCATCACAGGCCACCAGTACCATACCGCCGCGGGTCCCGGATCCGGCAAGATGCAGGAGAAAATCCGAGGCCACGTTTACCCCGTTTTGTTTCATCACGCAAAGAGACCGAAGGCCTGCAAAAGAAGCGGCCGCCGCCACTTCCAGGGCGACCTTTTCGTTGGTTGACCACTCGACATAAAGGCGCCCGTTCTGGGCAGCGTTGGCCAGGTTTTCGATTATTTCCGAAGAAGGTGTTCCCGGATACCCGGCCGCCACATTAACACCGGCTTCCAATGCCCCGCGCGCCATCGCTTCGTTTCCCATCAGCAAACACCGGGCGCCTTCCTGATGTGCCAGTAAATCCGTCATGGTCTCTCCGTTTTTGATCCCAGTATTTTTTGAACGATTCCGGGTGCGACTCTCAGCGCGGATCGCTTATCATTATTATTGTTGATCAGCTCCCGTCGGATCAGGGTTCGCAGTGATCGCTGCTTCTTTTCCAGCGCGGCGTTCGAAAGATGCATATGGGTATCCACCGGCATGCCGCCGGTTTCAAGAAAGCCCGCATCGCGGGCCTGCTGAACCAGTTCAGCCCCTTTTTCGGAGCGGATGATCAAGGTATTCCACCCGGGTCGGCCTTCAAACATGCCCACCGAAACATCGGCCCATTCCGACGTCATATCCAGACAGATAAAACAGGTTGGCGGGATAAGCGGTTTGATTTCGGAAAGCGGGATCTCCAGCTGCCCGTTTCCCGTTTCAATAACCATGACATTGGCGGGAGGGGGTGGAATATCCATGCCGCGGATACCGGACACATCTGTTTTTTCGGACAGAAAAGATGCCAATTGCCGGGCGTCTAAAGACCAGTTGCAGAACAGGCCAATGGTCAACGCAATCGGGTCGGCAAAATTTTCTTTCGACATCGGGTTGCCCCGCATTTTAGCGACAGCCGTCATCTGACAGGGGGTACCGACGACCCCCAAACAGGAGAAACCATCACGAAGACCGTGGTTCATCGCTGCGAGTGTCGGCGAAACCATCAATTTAGAGCCCGCACAGCGGACCACCTCTCTCCAGTCGGTCACCCGTCGGGGAACCGGCTTTAGCCCGTCACGATCGGTAAGGATTGCGGCATCAATACGGTGATGCTTAAGCGCAGATGCAACCAGCGATGACACCGTTCCCCCGGCCTGAAAATTTCCATTACTCATTTTTTTTCCGGCGCGGGTTGCGATGATTTCCCGAAAATTTCCAAGAGAGCGGCCGGTGTACGGCCCATCCCAGGCCTGACGTGACAATTCATCAAGATCCACCTCGGCTTTGGGACAATAGGCATAACACCGCCCTTCGGAAAGGTCGCAGGGAAAAACGAGCGTGGTCTTCCCGTTATGGCTTTTAAAATACGGGCATAGATCGATACAGGCGCCGCAGCCGATACAAAGATCTTGCCCGAAAACATCTTCTTGTAATTGTTTGGCCCCATATATATGCATGATACTCGGCTCCTGAATTATTCCCTGTACAGGCGTTTCCTGTTCGTCTGGAATGATCTGAATTGTTATCAATCGAATCGGCAGATGTCAAAACATCTACATATGCCGGGCCTTCCCTTTTTTTAGCTGAATCGTCTGGTATCCGTAACAGATAATGGTCATTTAAATAACGGGAAGGGCCAAGGAAAAAACATAGATGCCACAAGCTCGGCCGGTCATTTGCTTTATGCTTAAAAACAACAAGGCCTTAAATAGAAACGAATTTATGGGGGAATAATCAAGAGTGGGAAGTGTCAGCTTGTTGCCTGACCGTGCCGAAGGTGTGCGGGCCTCGATCAAGCGAACGGATCTGTACCTCTCTATCTGTTACCTGCAGCCGGACAACCTGATAGAGTGGATCCGATACCCGAAGTTCATTGCGTTATTTTTTCTACAGGATTCGGCTCTGGAATGGTGGGTGTACCCGGAGGATCTTTCTGGGTCTGCGGATGGTATTGGCTTGCAATGCCGCAATTTAGTAATCATGACCGTGCAGGTTACAATATGTAAGTATGATTAAATTTTTCAGGCATCAAAGCCTTGATGCTTTTTTCTATGCGGGCAAGAAAAAAAGTTTAAACAGGAGCAAACCAATAGCCTTGAAAGAAAAGATGAGCCGAACGGGCGAAACGCGCGCGGAATATACCGGAAAAATCATCTCTCTTGATATCAAGATGAAGTGGTTAAAAAGCGGCCTTTTCAATTCGTACGGGTACACCCTTCAGCAGGGGAAAGCCGCTGATGGGATCGTTGATTTCATCAAACGTGAGGAAATTAACCCGCCAGTCTTCCCAGCCGTGATATATTTCCACAATACCCCGGCGCAGTTCCGAGTGATGTTTGATTGAAACCCTGAGAGTCAGCCGGCCGTTCTTCGAAATGACATGCACTTTTTCCCCGTTTTCAATCTGCAGGTGCGCGGCATCGTCCGGGTGCATTTCCACTTCGGCATCGGGATGGACATTACGAAAACGGGGGATATTCTGATTCCGGGAATGATAAAACAGCGATTTGCGTGCGCCGGTTGTCAGGACCAGGGGAAAGCGGTTGTCGGTGTGACGGCGGTGGTAGGGCGGCCGATACACCGGGATTTCGTCCAGGCCCAGCTGTTTTAAATACGGAGAGGCAAATTCCAGTTTACCTGACGGAGTGGGTAAATTTTCACTCAGATGTTTTTGATAGCGGATCGGTTTGTAGACATATCCCTGGGGATGATTGTGTAATAAATCCACCGTCAGACCGGTGGGCGCCAATAGCCAGTGGTTGACCGCCGATTCGTTTTTCCAGGGAAAATATTGATCCCCGAATCCAAGGCGCAGGGCCAGCTCACGCCATACCCGGTATTCATCGATTACACCGTCCACCGTGGCCACGCACCGGGTGAGGTTGACTCTTTGAAGTTTCGGGTAAAAGTGCAATTCCTCGCGCTCCAGGAAAGTCGTTGCCGGCAGGATATAGTGCGCCAGCTGGGCGGTTTTTGTCATGAAAAAATCGTTGACCACGAGGAGATCGAGACTTTTCAGTGCTTTTTCCACTTTGGCCGTATTGGGGTTGGTTACGGCCGGGTTGGCAGCCGCAATGATCAATCCCTTCAGGGGATATTCCCCCTTGCCCAGCATGTAATCCATTGCTGTCATGGTATGGCATTCTTTGCGAATGTCATAGAGTACCGGGAATTTATCACGGCCGATCGGGTTTTTACCGGTTGGCGGCAGCGTCCGGTCGAGGGACAGCTCACCGGTACCCAGTGGTTCGGGCCGGTAAAGACCGCAGGGGCGCCCGAGGGCACCGCTTAAACAGGAGAGGATCACCAGGGTGCGGATGCTGTTCACTCCGTTTTCGTGGTGCTCCAGCCCGGCACCGGAAAAAATACTGATATCGGGCTGGTTTTTAACGATGAGCCGGCCGATGGTCTCCACGACATGGGCATAGATTCCGCTTTGCGCCTGAACATATTGCGGGGTGAATTTCCGGGCATAGGCGGCGATTTTTTCAAAACCGATGACATGGCGCTGAACGAGGTCGCGGTCATAGTTCCCGGTTTGGATCAGATAGTTAATCAGCCCCCATCCCAGAGCGCCGTCAGTCCCGGGATAGGGCTGGGCAAAGATATCGGCATAGCAGGCCATGGGATTCAGGCGGGGATCGATGACCACCAGCCGGGTGCCGTTTTCACGCGCATCGGCCAGCTCGCGTGTAAACGGTGGGTGGCATATCGGCGGATTGGTTCCAAAAAGCAGAATCAGTCCGGCCTGGTTGAATTCGGGAAAGGCATTCCAGAATCCGCACACCAGGTGATTACCCAGATAGCGGCCATTGTAACACGCGGAGTCGTTGGAAAAATAGTTTGGCGAACCAAAGGCACGGATAAACCGTCGCGCATAGCCTTCCTGCTGGTAGAACCCGAGCCCTTCACCCTTCCAGACGCCCACGGTATGGGCGCCGTGCTCTTTTTTCAGGTGTTTCAATCGGGCGCTGATTTCATCCAGAGCACGGGTGTGGGATATTTCGATGAAGCTGCCGTCTTCGCGGCGTTTGAGGGGCTTTAGGATGCGATCCGGATGGTAGAAAAGATCGATGGCCGCCTCGCTGCGCGGGCATATGCGTCCCTCGTTGACCGGGTGATTTTCAAACGGGGTAATCCCGGCAATCACGCTGTTTTTAATGTGAACGTTAATCGCGCACCGGGTATCACACATCCGGCAAAGGGTGGGCACGACGCCATCTGTTATCGGTGTACGGACTTTCATTGTCGGTCTTCTTTTGCCGGAAGAAGGGCGGTGTTATGCCGGGGCCGGTTGCTCTTGTGGCGTTTTACGGCTGCCAGTTCATTGATGTCAGCATAATGAAGGGCGCCGGACATACAGTTCTGGACGCATTTGGGTACCCCGCTGCACAGATTGCACTTAACGGCAATATGTTTGGCACTATCAAAATGGATACATCCAAAAGGACAGGCAATAATGCACATCCGGCAGCCGATGCAGGTTTTTTCATCGACGATCACGGCATCGGTGTCCGGATCTCTCGTGATCGCCGCCGTGGGGCAGGCATCAAGGCATATGGCTGCTTCGCACTGCTGGCAGGTTAATGTGAAAATTGTGCGGTGATCCATATTGACATGAACCCAGATATTGGTGGATTCACGGTCAAAATTCCTGGAATCCTGGAACGCGCAGGCACGTTCGCAGTTGCGGCATGCCAGACAGCGGTCTTGCTCAATGAATACGATTTTCATGGGTTATGGCTCCCGTTGATCCGGGGTAATGATATCATGTTTCAGGCGAAATTGCGAAGCAATACGTATTGAGCGCACCAAATGGCCAGCCCTCAATCCTGGCCCGATTCGATTATAGACAGAGCGCGCTGTATTTGATATACGAAAACATGCCAAAATTACAGCAGGGTTCGACGAATATCTATATACAGGATCTTTCACTGAAAGGCATTGGTTTATCACGCCCTGCCGGGGTACTTTCTTTTAAAAACAGGCTGAAGCGTGTGTTCGATGGCAGCCGTGTTTACCCGCGGATCCATAATTCCTTCCAAAAAGGTAAGTGATGACCGCATCTTATCTGTCACGGCGTACCTCTCTCTGGCATCGTATTTACCGGTCGCCCATTTTCGATATTGTCCAGTTCACCCTCCTGGTATTTGCCGTCGTCTGGTTCTTTTCCTCCAGCACTGAAAAAATGGGATATAACTGGCAATGGTACCAGATTCCCAAATATATCTTCACTCACGATGAAAACGGCTACGCTGCCGGCCCTTTGTGGGAAGGCCTGATGGTGACGCTGCGAATTTCGGGAATCAGCCTGGTGCTGGCCTTTATTATCGGCCTGGGCACCGCTCTTTTTCGTCTGTCACAATCGTTTGTTGCCCGAACCATTGCCCGGGTTTATCTTGAAGCGATCCGCAATACACCGCTTTTGATCCAGTTGTTTTTTATCTATTTTGTTCTGGGCCCGGTACTGGGTATCAATCGCATGACATCGGCCGTTCTTGCCTTGAGCCTGTTTGAAGGCGCCTATACTTCCGAGATATTCCGGTCCGGAATTGTTTCTATCCGGCGGGGACAGTGGGAGGCGGCATACAGCCTGGGATTGAGTGGCTTTGATACCTATTTATATATTATTTTACCCCAGGCGGTTCGACGGGTATTGCCGCCTCTGACCAGCCAGGCCATCTCGCTCATCAAGGATTCGGCGCTGGTCAGTACCATTGCCATCTACGATTTAACCATGCAGGCTCAGGCCCTGATTGCGGAAACCTTTTTAACCTTCGAGCTCTGGTTTACCGTGGCGGGTATGTACCTGATTATTACGGCCACATTATCTGTCATCGTCAATTACATGGAATACCGTTTCAAAGTATCTGACTGAGCTGGAAACCAAGGAGTGTTTTACATGCCCGTTAAAGATTCGGGAGACTATATTATTGTGGTTGAAAATATCAGCAAAACGTTTCCCGACGGTGTCAAGGCGCTTGTCGACTTTTCCACCCGGATACATCGCGGTGAAGTGGTGGTTGTCATCGGCCCCTCTGGCTCCGGAAAATCTACTTTTCTGCGTTGCCTGAATGGGCTGGAGGAGATCGACAGCGGGGCGATTACCATTGACGGTATTGCGCTGAATGATCATAAAAAAAGCAGGCTTGAAATCCGGAAAGAGGTGGGAATGGTCTTTCAGCAGTTCAACCTTTTTCCCCATATGACGGTACTGGAAAATATCAGCCTGGCCCAGCGGCGTGTGCGGAAAAAATCAAAGGAGCAGGCCCGGGATATGTCCATGGACCTTTTGAAAAAAGTCGGTATTGCCGAGAAGGCCGATAATTATCCCGGCCAGCTCTCCGGCGGTCAGCAGCAGCGGGTGGCCATTGCGCGTGCCCTGGCCATGATGCCCAAAGTGATGCTTTTTGATGAGGCGACCAGCGCCCTGGATCCTGAAATGATCGGTGAAGTGCTGGATGTGATGAAAGCGCTGGCCAGTGAGGGAATGACCATGATATGCGTAACGCACGAGATGGGGTTTGCCCGTGAGGTAAGTGACCGGGTTATCTTTATGGAAGATGGTAAGATTATTGAGGCCGGTACCGCGGAACATTTTTTTTCAGCGCCGGCTGAGGATCGTACCCGGCTCTTTTTGAGCCAGATTTTATGAATGCCGGTCCGGCAGATTACAGTCCGGGGCGGGAGGTTGACTTTAACATGCTGAACAAAAGCCATCATGACCGTAAGGGACTTTATTTTAACGGAAACCCGACTAAAGGAGGGAAGAGAATGAAGCGACACACAGTGGTATTTATCGCATTGATTCTGATACTGGGATTTTGTTTGCCTGCCAAAGTGGCGGCAGGTGAGCTGCAAATGAAGCTGTCCAGAGAAAGCACATTGGAACAGATTTTAAAACGGGGTGTTATACGGGTGGGGATGGATACATTCGTGCCCTGGGCCATGAAGAGCAAAACCGGTAAGTTCGTCGGGTTTGAAATTGACGTGGCCCGCCAGCTGGCCAAAGATATGGGAGTAAAGGTCGAATTTATCCCCACGAAATGGGCCGGGATTATTCCGGCGCTGCTGACCGGCAAATTTGATGTGATCATCGGCGGCATGGGAATTCAGACCAAACGGGCCCTGAAAGTAAACTTTACCATTCCTTACGACTACTCGGGAATGTCCATCGTGGCGCATAAGAAAAAAGCGGCCGGATTTAAATCCCTGGCCGATTTCAACAAGCCGGAGGTTGAGCTGGCGGTCAAGCTGGGTACCACCGCCGTTCTGGCGGCCAAAAAGTATATCCCCAAAGCCAGGCTGAGGCTTTTTGAAGATGAGGCCCAGGCATACCAGGAGTTGCGTAACGGCAACGTGTATGCCGTAGTGGGATCTGCCCCCCGGCCTGCTTATGAAGCCGTCAAGTATGCGGATACCCTGTTTATGCCCATGCAGGATAATTTCACCCGGGAGCCTATCGGTTTTGCCCTGCGCAAAGGTGATTTTGACACCCTGGTCTTTTTTAACAGCTGGATCCAGACCAAAAGAGACCAGGGATGGCTCCAGGACAGGCATTACTATTGGTTTGGCACAAGGGACTGGGCGAGCCTGGTCGAATAATATTTGCTGCCCGACCGGCCTCTTCTTCTTTTCGGGGCGAAGGCCGGCCTGAAAAAACTGGATAAACAGGTGCGGTTAAGAGGTTTTTTTTGCACAATCGCAAAACACGCATAACAGGTCTGGATGTGGTGGTGACCGTGCTGCTTCTGGCGCTGGCGGCCTTTATCGTCTATCGGCTGGTCGTCAAACTCAATTATAAGTGGAACTGGGCCATTATTCCTCAATACCTCATGTTTTTTGATGAAGCCGAGGGCCGCTGGAAAGCCAATGTTTTGCTGCAGGGGCTTTTCACCACCATCCGACTGAGTGTGTGGGCCACCTTGATGGCGACGGTTTTTGGACTGGTCGCCGGCGTGTTGCGTACAACGCCCCGTCTGTTCAACCGCCTGGTGGGACGCGCCTATGTGGAATTGATCCGCAATGTTCCTCCGCTGGTGCTGATATTTATTTTCTATTTTTTTGTCAGCTCTCAGATCCTGCCTCTTTTGGGGGTTGAATCGTTTATTCGGAGCCGGGGGCCCGGTACCCAGAAATTTCTTGGACTATTATTCTCGACGCCGGACCTGTTTACGGCTTTTATTTCCGGCGTCGTCACGGTGGCCGTTTTTCAGGGGGCCTATATTGCCGAAATTGTCCGTTCCGGAATTCAATCCATTGAAAAAGGGCAATGGGAGGCTTCCTATGCCCTGGGCTTGTCCTGGTGGCAGCAGATGCGGGATATCGTCATGCCCCAGGCGTTCAAACGGGTGTTGCCGCCCCTGGCCAACGAGTTTATCAATACCATTAAATACTCGGCGATTGTCTCGATCATTTCGATTCAGGAACTCACTTTTCAGGGAATGCAGGTGATGGCGGCCACCCATGTCACCATCGAGGTATGGCTCACCATTACCGCCATCTACCTGATCATGTGTCTGACACTTTCATTTGGTGTCCAGTGGCTGGAAGCAAAGATGGCGCGAAAGGATTTCTGAAAGCGGAAAAAGCGGAGGGCCGCCAATACAAAAAATCAGGTGTTAAAACGAATTGTCCGCAATCTACGTTCTGCCCGGGATCGGATTTTGCGCAGATCATCAAGTGCGGATTCGGGCAGCGGGGCAGGGGAATGGTTCCGCAGGATCTGCCGGGCTTTTTCAACGGCAAGGTCCACCGTATCCTTCGCCCCCTCCTTTTCCCAGGGGCCCACCGGTTTTCGATTGGAGAGGGTTGGATACCAGTGTTCCGATCTGAATAGCATTGCTGTCTGGTCGGTGGACAAAAAACTGCCCCCGGCACCCACCTGACGAATCGATTCGAGAGCCAGATGGACATCGTCTAAGTCAACTCCGCGCATGAACCGTTTTACGTAGCTGATGATCTCGTCACAGATGACCAGGGCAGCCGGGTGGCCGATCAGCCCCTGGCCCATATAGCCGACATCATGAATCAGGTTGGCACCGGACATGGCGTTGAGCATCAGGGAGATTCCCCACTCCATTCCGGCCTGCGGGTCGAGGCAGTTGGCATCGGTGACCCCGGCCGTCCCCCACATGGGGAGCTGATAATAATGATACAGATCGGCACAGGCTGACAGGGCCAGACGGTATTCCGGACATCCATAGATGCAGGTGGCCCGGGCCATGTCCATGGTCGACATGCCGATCCCCGAGATAATCGGCGCACCCGGAGAGCGGATTTGATGCATTACCATTCCGCTCAATGCCTCGGCATTTCCCTGGGCCAGGGCACCGGCCAGGGTGACCGGTGCCGTGGCACCGGACATCATGCCCGGTGTGTAGGTGATCGGGATATGGTGATCTGCACAAAAGAGCAGCTTGTCAACCGCTCCAGTGGTGTGCGTCAGGGGGCTGAGCGGCTCCGCGTAGTGAATCCAGAACGGTTTGTGACGCAACTTTGTTTTTCCACCCACAACGGTTTCAGCCATATTCCGGATGATTCGAAGGTCTTCCAGTCCGGCGGCGGTGAAAAATATGGGTTTGGCGGAATTTTCCAGCTGCGCCCTAAATGCGTCCACATAGATCATGTTGGGCGGGGAATCCGTGGGGATGGCGTATGAAGCGATAAAATCGATTTCCGGCAGGGCATCGGCAATGTGGACGGCTGTCCGAACATCCTTCAGTGTCGATGCACGGAGCCGGCCGGTTTCAAGATCATAGGTCTTGGCCAGGTCGGTGCCCATACCGAAATGGACGCGGCGACCTTCCAGTTGCAGGGCTTTTTCCCCCTGGCGGTTATATACCGTTATCCGCGACGGGGCGCTGTCAATGGCCTTTTCCACCATTTCACCGGGGATAAGCACATTCCCATTTTCGGCGATACTGCCGCCGGCATCGGCCAGCATCCGGCGTGCCGGGCCGTGTTCAATCCGGACCCCCACGGTCTCCAGGATTTCTATCGTGGCGGTGTGAAGGCATTTGATTTGAGATTCGGTCAGCAGGCGGTACTGGTGGGGAATACAATGGGGTGCCGATTCAAAACGCATGGAATTTTCCCTTTATAAAAATTTATCCCTGACCTGCACCGCGTAAATATCCACGTGGGCTTCCATGGCCTTTCGGGCCTTGTCGGCTTTTTTTTCTTCCAGGGCTTCCAGCACAACATGAAAATTTTGAACCTCGCGGGAAAATCCAATGGCATCCAGCCCCACGTGAAACCAGATCCTGAGCATGTCGATGTGCAGTCCCTGCAGGGTTTTTGCCAGTTTCCGGTTCTGGGCAGCCTGGTAAAGAAGTACATGAAAACGCGTGTCGAAGTATTCAGAAATACTGGTAAAATTATGTTTTTCAGGGGCGTCTGTTTCGGCCTGGTGGATGAGGGTACGAAGCGCTTTAAGTTGACGGCTGGTAATGCGCCGGGCGGCCAGATATCCGGCAAACCCTTCCAGCTCCCGGCGCAGTTCCACCAGTTCGCGGACATCCGAGATGTCTAAGGGTGTCACCATGTACCCCAGCCGGGGCAGGGGATTGATCAGGTTCTCCTCCTGAAGCCGGAAAAGAATCTCGCGCAGCGGGGAACGGCCAATATCCAGCTGGGCCATCAGGTCTTTTTCGTTGAGGATTTCCCCGGAGGCGACACCATTGGTAATGATGCGTGTGCGCAGGTTTTCGTAGGCGTCTTTCTTGTTCATGGGGTTTACCTATTATCCAAATCACCTGAAATGTCAATATAATATATCAATAATGAATTGACAAAAATATTATTAATATATAAGAAATGTTCAATAACCGCGGCCATGATGACCGTGCCGGGAATCGATTCGGTGACGGCCCGATGCCTGCCATGATAGGAGAATTCACATGTCATTGGAAGAATTAAATAAATTAGTTGAAACCGGTGAAACCGAGGCCAGCGAAACCGCTGCCAGGGCGCTTCTGGCCCAGGGGGCCGATCCGCTGGAAATACTGGACAGTCTGACGAAAACCATGGAACGGGTGGGCAACCTGTTTGCCGACCTGGAAATCTTTCTGCCTGAAGTGATGATGGCCGGGGAAGCGTTGACCGCCGTGGTGAATATCGTCAAGCCCGAGCTGCAGAATACCAGTGGAGAACCGGCCAGAGGCAAGGTGGTCATCGGTGTGGTCAAAGGCGATTTGCATGAAATCGGAAAGAATATCGTCAAATTGATGCTGGAAACCAATGGGTTTGAGGTGAAAGATCTGGGCTACGATGTAGACCCGCTTGATTTTATCAAGGCCGCCGAGGAGATGGGAGCGGATTTTATCGGTGCCTCGTCTCTAATGACAACCACGATACCGCGTCAAAAAGAAATCATCGCGTTTTTAAAGGATAAAGGGCTGAGGGACAAGTACAAGGTCGTCATCGGGGGAGCGCCGACTTCCCAGATGTGGGCGGATATGATCGGGGCCGATCTCTATTGCGAAGATGCCAATTGCGCGGCCGCAAAGATGGCGGCCATGCTCGATGAAAAGACTGCGTAAAATCAAATTTCCAATTTCGGGTTTTCAATCTGGGGTATCGATTTCCCTGAAGATAACCCAATTTGCGGGAAAGAGATAACCGACAGGAGGAATCATGACCACAGCCTATCGCATCTGGGAAATGATCGATCGGTCCAAGACCGGACCTCATATCGATGAAGATGATTTTCTGCCCAGATTATTTACGCCGACGCTAAAGAAAATTATCAAAAAATATGAGATAAAGTACGACGCGGCCACACCGCTGCCCGCGGACGATGCCATGGCCGACCGCATCTGGCAGGCGGGCTGGGAGCTGTTCAGGGACGTCGGCGTCTACAATATCGATTCGCATCGTATCATCCAGGTGACCGACGAAGAGATCAGGGAGGCGCTGTATGTGGCCAAAGACCGGTACTGGGTCGGCGGGGGAAAAGATGCCAGGCTGTGGAAACATCGCCAGGTGGAAGATACCGAACCGCCTTTCTGCATTTACAGCCCGGACATCACGGTAGATGAACATCTGCATCATTCCATGTGTGCGGCCTACCTGAAAGAACCGCTGCTCGACGGCTTCTGCGCCCCGATTCTCGAAAACGCCATCGGGCAGTTGATCGCGTCCGGCGGACCGACCGAAATTAACGGCTGCATCCAGCATATTTACAACATGCGCGCCGCCGCCCGGCAACTGGGCCGCCCCGGCACCTTTTTTGTGGCCGTGGGGACGGCCGAACACGATGCCGGCCAGATTGCCGTTTCGAACAACGAGTGGGGCGTTCGTACCACCGATGCCCGCCTGGTGGGATCGTTAACCGAATTTAAAACCGCCGACACCCTCCTCAACCGCTCGGTTCATTATGCCCAGTACGGTTGTTATACCGGCAGCCTGACCGGGCCCATTTATGGCGGATGGTGTGGCGGGTCCGAGGGCGTGGCCGTGACCCTGGTGGCCTACAGCCTCAAAGGACTGCTCATCCACGGGGCCATGTTTAACCAGCATTTCCCCTTCCACCTGAACTATGGGTCGAATACCACCCGGGAACTGCTCTGGCCCATTGCCATGGCCGGTCAGGCCATGGCGCGCAACAGCAACCTGCTCTATACCAGCAACGGTTTTGCCAACGCCGGGCCCATGACCGAGATGCTTTTTTACGAAACCGCCTGCCATGCCCTGGTGAGTACGGTCAGCGGCTGGCATTTGTGGGAGATGGCCTCTACGCGTAACAAATACCGGAACCGGGCCACGCCCATGGAGGCCCGTCTGGGGACCGAGGTCGGCCATGCCGTGGCCCGGATGGGCATGACCCGTGAAACAGCCAACGAGATCGCCCTGAAACTGCTGGACAGGTACGAAGATCAGGCGGCCACTGCCCCCATGGGCAGGCAATACCAGGAATGCTACGATGTCGCCAGAGCACTTCCCACCCAGGAACATTATGACATGTATCGCAGGGTCAAAGACGACATCGCCGCGATGGGGGTGGTGTTTCCTTTTTAAATGCGGCACCGGTGGCCGTGTGGAAAACAGTGACGGCCATCTTTTTTCTTTCATGATTTCGTGGTAAACCAAAAATCAAGGGACCTGATCCGTATGCCTCAGGTTCCAGATGGAAAATAACGCCCGAGATCAGAGAGGAAAGAAAGATGCCGATTTACGAGTTTTATTGTGATACCTGTCATATGATTTTCAATTTTTTCTCAAAGACGATCAACACGAGCAAACGTCCCAAATGCCCCAAATGTAAAACCCGCACCCTGACACGTGAAATTTCTCTTTTCGCCATCGGCGGCCGTAAAAAAGAAGAAGATGCCATGGATGATTTTCCCATTGATGAAAGCAAAATGGAACAGGCCATGCGGATGATGGCCACGGAAGCGGAAAATATCGACGAGGATGATCCCCGCCAGGCGGCGAATCTGATGCAGAAACTGACCGATATGACAGGGCTGGAACTGGGACCGGGGATGCAGGAAGCGATCCAGCGGATGAAAGACGGCCAGGACCCCGAAGAGATCGAATCGCAGATGGGGGACCTGCTCGAAGCGGAAGAACCTTTTTTGCTCCCGGGCAAGCGTGGAAAAGCGGCAAAGCGGCGACTTCCTCCCCGCCGGGATGAAACATTGTATGACTTATGAAAAGAACGTGGATGGGGCGCAACGGCATATAAATTATCGGATGGACGCGACACCAAAGGAGGCAATGGTGGCTGATCAAGACGGTACCGGAATGAGTTTATATATCCAGCTTTCTTCTCCGCAAATATCCCTTCCCGGGCTGCAGGCGCTGATGGCCAAAGGGTTTTCGGTTCGGACACAGCTGGGAGGATCGCTTTCAGATCTATTGTGTGATCAACTCGGGATTGATTCTGACTATCTCAAACATCGGGTACAGACCCTGTTTCTCAACAGCAGCCCGGTGGATGATGTAAAAAAAACAGTCGTGTCAGACGGCGACGTGGTGGCTCTGTCCGCCGCCATGCCGGGACTGGTGGGGGCCACCATGCGAAAAGGGGGCTTTTACGCAAAATTGAGGCAGCATATCTCCTATCAGGCAAACGATGCGGCAAAAAGTGAATCGGCCATCGGCACGGTGACCATCCGCCTGTTTAACGTGATTGCCAGGGAACTGGGCCCGAGCTTTCTGGATCGGGGGGTGAGGGTAGCGTATAAGGCCTTACGGGAATTTCTAAAACGGGCCGTGCCGGTGATCGACGCTTCCGGAAACAGACTGACGATGGATGGAAAAGCGGTGACCATAGAGGCGCTGCTGGACAGCGATCCGCCGGGGGAAATGGTCCGGCTGACGATTCAGTCTGCCGGCGGCGACCCGCAGTGACCACTCCGGCAAGCGGTCTATTCGTGCTTTTTGATCGTGTACGAACCATCTTTATGATAAATACAATCAGCTTCCAGATAGTAAACATTATGAATCATTGGCCGCAGATCCTTAACCATGAAATAGGATTCTCCGGCCCTCGCCCCTGAAGTGCAGACAAAAACAATCGTTTTATCCGGGGGAAGGGTGGCAATCTTTTCTTCAAGTTCGTCCAAAGGAATGTTGATCGCTGTTTTCAGGTGTCCTGCGGCATATTCATCCGGGTCACGGACATCGATAAGCAGGATACGCTCCGGAGCGGTTTCAATGATATTTATAAAAGACGCAATGTCGATGCTTCCTTCTGTCTCACCTGACTTGACGACCGCGGCGGTGCCGGCATGCTCCGCGACCGGTTGCGGGAGGGAACAGCCAAGGACAGGGATCATTAACAGACAGATGATGCCGAGACAATCGGATATCCGGCCAGTTAAGCGCATAAAATTTCTCCCCCCAAGTTTGGTTTAATTTTTAAATAGAACCCTTATACCATCTTTGGCGAATAATTTAAAGAAACAGCCGTGGAATATGCGCTATTAAGGATCTTTCAGCAGCATCACGGTAAATATTTTTATCACCCACTTGAAAAAAAGACCATTAAAGGATTGACTTTGAATGGAATTTTAATATAATTCACGACATGAAGCAAAATTTAAATATTGAGGATACGTTTATCCCTGCCTATCAACTGGCACAATTTCGGGAGCTGGTATCCGATCTGTTTCAATGCTGCCAGGAACGGACGCAGTATCAGAGTGAAAAATTTGAGCTCCCTGATGCCGAGATCCGTTGTCTGCTTTTGTTTGGCGGGGAGCGATACCTTACCGCAAAGGGGATCGCGTACCGGTTGAATGTGGTTAAAAGCCGGGTAACCAAAATTGTTGACGGGCTGGTGCATAAAGACCTGGTTCAGCGGGTAAGAGATCCGGAAGATTCTCGGATCACGCTGATCAGCCTGACCCATGACGGCCAGGAAAAGATGAAATCGATCAGGAAATTTATCGATTCTGTTCACGTTGAGACCTTGCGCCAAATGACGACCGACCAGAGAAAAACGGTTTTGCCAAGTTTAGATCTCCTGCGGTCATCCATGAAGGCGGTAAAAGAGATGATGGTGTAACGATATGCCGATAAAGATGGCGGCCATGGCGGTTATTTATACCATTTAGTTCATGGCATGAAAAAACATCTTGAATTAATAAATAATAATAGCGCAAACCATAAAATCAGGTCAATTCGAATGGATCATGATTGTCGATCCAAGACGATGAAGATTACGCAGTACACGAAAAAGGGCGGTAGAAAATATCCGCCCGTCTTTTTAATCGATAGACATATAACGGAGGTGAAAATGAGGAAAAACGGTCAGTTGGAGGGGATGTGGAAAATTGGATTATGGGGCCTTTTGCTGATGCTGATGGTTCTGGTACCGGTGGCGGGATCCGCTGACGAGTTGCAGACGCTGAAAGATCAGTTGAAGAATCTTTCTGAGCAGATGAAGGCCGTGGAGAAAAAGCTTGAAACCATGCAGGCCAAAGAGGCCAAGAAGAAAGAAGAGATCAAAGAGATTGACTCCCGTTTGAACAAAGCCGAGCTTCATACGGCGACGGATAAATTGTCTCTGGGTGTGGAATTGAGAACCAAGGCTGATTCTCTTCATTACAGCGATATCCGGATGGCGCCCGGCCAGATGGTGAACAGCTTTTTTACCAACGTCAATCCCCAGGTTGCCGGGATGAATGCTGCAGATTTTGCGGGACTGATGCAGATGATGTCGCCGGCTCAGATTCAGCAGATGCTGGGCCAGATGCAGGGGGGCTTTAACGGTGCGACTCTGGCCCAGATCCAGGGAATGATGGGCCTGATGAACTATGCCGGGGCGGTTCCACCGGCCGAGAAACACGATGCCGATAACGATATCATTTACACGAACCGCTTTCGTCTGAGCATGAAGGCCAAGGTCAACCAGCACCTCAACTTTGCCGGGCGACTGGCGGCGTACAAGGTTTTTGGCGACAGTACCGGTGTAAAGTTCAACCAGGGGAGTCTGGGCGATGTCACCTTTGATGGGAACACTTCGAGTCTGCCCCATGGAGACGTGATCCGTCTGGAGCGGGCCTATTTTAATTATAAGAGAGATCTCGGGCCGGTACCGGTCAATTTTTCTCTTGGGCGACGCCCGGCCACCGAGGGCCCACCCATGGAATACGGTAATTACAGCCTTGAGGGTGGATCGCCGCTGGCCACGATCATTAACTGGCAGTTTGACGGTGCCTCGCTGAACCTGGGAATGGAAGATCTGACCGGAATCCCGGGCGCCGCCTTCAAACTCTGCTATGGCGTCGGTTTTGAGGGAGATTGGGGAAACACATTTTCATTGAACGAAACCCGCCCGCAGGTGGATGATGTCCATTTAGTGGGATTCATTGCCACCTTGTTTGACAATGATGTTACCAGTGCCGTTCTGAATTATGCCCATGCATGGGATATTACCGATGGCTTTACCGGGTTGACCGTTATGCCGTTTATTATTTCCCGTCAGGATACCAATGGCGATGGACAAAATGAATACTATTTCACACCCAACAGCGGTGGGTATATCACGCGGTTGGAACCTTCCACCAATATCGGTGACTGGGATGCCGCATCATTGTTGTTCAGAACTAACCTTTCAGAGCTATTTGCCGATATAGACCTGTTCGTCGCCGGTTCGTGGTCGCATACGGATCCGGATAAAATCTCCCAGAATCCCTTTTATGAAATGATGGGGCAGGGGTTGCTCAGTTCAAACGGCGAACTTAAGAGCCATGACGGATACAGCATCTATGCCGGCGTGCTCTTTCCCATGCCCAAAGACGGCCGCCTGGGAATCGAATACAATTGGGGATCCAAGTACTGGTTTAATTTTACCGGTGCCGAAGATTCACTGGTGGGCAGTAAACTGGCCGTTCGCGGCAGCGTTTATGAAGCCTATTATATTCAGCCGATTTTCGGGAAAAACTTCTTCCTGAAGCTGGGCGGTCAGTTTTATGACTACGATTACACCGGAAGTGGAAATCCGCTGGGAAAACCGGTTAAAATCAGCGATGCCACCGGAATAGACGCGCTGAACGCCATCACGGATGATGTCTGGACAGCCTATCTGTCTCTGTCGATGCGGTTTTAATTAATCGCCTAAAAAAAATTCCGGTCCCGGGTATCTTTTACCTGGGACCGGAATGGTCTGGACTGATTTGGAAACTTAACTGTTTATATAACCATTTACGCGAATTGTGAAGAATGGGAGTACGGAAAAAGTGGGTCATGACAGTATAGTCAGCAGTGTCAAAAATGAAATCCGAAAGAACTATGCCGCTGTTTTCGAACAGAACTGGCCGGTCTGGCTGGCCGGATTATTTCTTGCCGTTCTCGCCCTGCAGATCTATCTATGGGGAGAGAGTCCGTGGGGAATCGCCGGCGGGTACCGCAACTGGGGGGACTGGATTCTTTACCTGGCTGGAGTCTATGACCATCATCCGACATTTGCCCCCTGGCTGTCTCCCATGTCGCTATCGAATTTCGGGCTGTTTACAGGTGCCCTGATTTCAGCGTTAATGAGCCGGCAGTTTAAAGTCCGGCGAGCGCCGATGTTCGAATATGTCAAGGCGCTGGCCGGCGGTATTTTGATGGGAACCGGCGCGGTATTGGCCGCCGGGTGTAACGTTGGCGGGTTCTACACGGCCATGGCCGTTTTTGATATGGGCGGAATTGCCATGATGTTCGGCCTGGGCGCAGGCGCGTACCTGGGGCTGAAGTATCTTCTCTGGGAAATGGAGCATCTTCCGCAGGACTGGTTTAAAATCAATACAAAAGCCAGGCCAGCCACCGCCGGGATGGGATGGCAGGCGGCCCAGCCGTTTGCTGGCGCCGGCCTGTTGTTGGCGGTCGTGGGAGCCTTTTATTTATATGCCTTTCTGGGCAAGACCGTCAGTGGCGGCCTGCTTTTTTTGGGGTTTCTCATCGGGTTTGTCATGCATCGCGCCCGGTTTTGCTTTGTACGCGCATTTCGGTGCCCATTGATGACAGGAGAGGCGGATACGGTAAAAGCCGTGGCCTTGAGTCTGATGGTATACGGGCTCGGGGCGGCGGTTATCAAATGGAGTTATATTCAGGATCCCATGACCGGTGTTTACCATAATTTCTGGATGGGCAGTCTCATCGGCGGTGTAATTTTTGGTGTCGGTATGCTGCTGGCCGGCGGGTGTGCAAGCAGCACCCTTTGGCGGGTCGGAGAAGGGAATACAAAATTACTGGTAACGCTTTTTGCATTTGCCCTGACCAATTCTTCTTTTGCGGCTCTGATGAAGAAAATCGGGTTGTTTGATAAACTGGGCAACGGTGTGTTTCTACCCGATGTAATCTCATGGTATCTTGCCATACCGGTTTTCATCATCTTTTTGCTGATTTGGACCTTTGTCGCCATCTGGAATGAAGATTCTGAAAAATTTGTAATTTTTTAACGGGTAAAAAGGAGAAAAATATGGATCTTAACAGTATCAAGCCTGATCAGGTGCTGGACGCCAAAGGACTGACCTGTCCAATGCCGATGTTGAAAACCAAAAAAACGCTGAAGGGTATGGCCGCCGGCCAGATCCTTGAAATTCTCGGGACCGATCCGGGGTCAAAAAATGATATCCCTGATTTTGGCAACAAAGGGGGCAATGAATTCCTCGGGTTAGTGGACCACCCGGATGGATACACGCGGTACTTTATTCGGAAAGGGTAGAAAACCATGAAAAAAGTAGCGGTTCTCATCAAAGATGTTGACAAACAATACGAAGGGTTGCGCACCAGCCTGGGATTGTTGCTTGAAGCGACCGAAGTGCAAATGTTTGTATTGAATCATGAAATTGCCAATATGGACGAAGCGTACCAGGATAACATGGGCTTCCTCGATGAAATGGAGGGCGAACGGTTTTCGAATCACCCGGCCAACATTGAAAAATACGGCTTTAAACCAGTAACCATGGATGAAGTGGCCGAAAAGATTAAACAGGCCGATACGATCATCCCGTTTTAGGAGAAAAATGAAAGTACTTCAAATTTTTCGCAGTGAACCAGATGAGACAGTCGGGCAACTGAGCGAGATTACTTTTAAAGATGATGATGTTTCGCGGGTAGACCTGTATACGGAAAATGTTGACTGGCCCCAACTGGTGGATGCTATTTTTTCAAACGATAAGGTTGTTTGCTGGTGGTAGCTTAACATGTATGGCGCGGCAAACCTCCCTTTAAATCCCCGTTAGCACGGGAAAAAAGGGAGAAAAATACATGAAAATTTCAGGCTTTAAAGTCGAATATTGATAAGACAGACAAGCCTATATAGAAAAAAGGGAAGAGATGGCTGATATATTAGGAATTTTGGTGAGTTCCAGGCAACATCTGGATAAGATTGTTCACCTGACAGAAGCGGCCCATTCCAAGGGTAAAGAGGTTCGGATATTTTTTTCGGGCGAAGGGGTCTACCTCACATTGGAACCTGAATTCAAGCGGCTGGTGGGAAAGGCCAAATTGTCAGTTTGCGATGTCAGCTTCAGGGCCTACGGGTTTCATGGCCGGGAAGATGAAGTCCCTGGCGTCGGGTTTAAAGATTTCGCCACCCAGGCCCGGCATGCCGAAATGGTGGCAGAAGTCGACCGCTACGTCGTTATGTAAGAAGGCAGGACGCTGATAAGTATCGCTTTTCGAGGCTTTACTTTTAATCCGGAGGATTTTTTTCAGCCGCCTTGCGCTAAAAGCGCTGGCGTATGAGCAGAAGGTGGCCGGATCGCTGTAGCGTACTGCGGCGGAATTTTTCTTTACAAATAATTTAATCGGGCAATAATGTTCCGACAACCATAATCTTTATACCAAATATTAATATCAGGGAGGAAAAGACCATGAGGAAACTGATCATTCTTGCAATCACTGTTTTTTTTGCTTTCAGCTCGGCCGGCATCTGTTTTGCCGGTGCCAAGGCCAACGCCCGTAAGGGCAAGTACACCTATCGCAAGGTCTACAAATCATGCCACAAGCGCGGTGAAGTGGAATCCGCTACGCCCTTGCTGAGCCCCGACACCAAGACAATGGCCCAGTGGGACAAGGTGTTCGATAAGGTTATAAATAACAAAGATGAGAACAAACCGGCTACTGAGCTGGTTGATGATGACTTTTTTGAGCAATTCAAATGCAAGGAGGAATGGAGCAAGCTTACCGGTAAAGACATGATAAACGTTCACGCCTACCTGCGGGCGCATGCGGCAGATTCGCCGTCGCCTGCCAAGTGTAAATAGTTACTCAACAGCGCCGGTGCGTGCCAAAATAATACGCGCCGGCGTATGTTAACCTCTGTGGGCCGCCGCCCACCACACTTATTATGCGGAAAGGTACAATGCTTCAATCTATATTCAGAGGATTATCCGGAAATCGACGTCACCGTGTGGTGGCCTGCCTGGTTGCAGGCGTTCTGTTGCTGCCTCTTACAGCCGCTTCTTCGGCGACGGTTTCAGAAAAAAAGGAACCGGGCCGCCAGATTGCCGACATGGTCACCAAGCAGCGGTACTTCTGGGATACCGTCGATCACAGCAAACTAAAAGAACTGCAGCAGGTATTTACTTCGGGCGAGCAGATTACGGATGCCTGCCTGTCTTGCCACACTGACGCCGACCAACAGCTGAAAAAAACATTTCACTGGACATGGACCGATCCCAACTCACCCGAAAAGAACCGCAGGGGAAAGGCCCAGTACTCGGTTAATAACTTTTGTCTGTCCACCAACGCCATGCATGATCACCATTGCAGCGAGTGCCACATCGGCTGGGCCGGAAAGGGCAAAGCGGCCGCCATCGACTGCCTCCGCTGCCATGGACAGAAAAAATTCAATTTCGAGGAAGCTTTCGAAGACTATGAGGCTTTCAGTACGTCCGGCGATGAAGATGACAGGGAAATGGCCAATGAAGCCCAGTCTGAAATTCAGGAAGCGGCCCAGGCCGTAGGCCGCCCCACGCGGCGCAACTGTGGCTCCTGCCATTTTTCCGGTGGCGGTGGCGACGGTGTCAAACACGGCGACCTCGATTCTTCCATGACCACCCCGCATAAGAGTCTGGACGTACACATGGGAATGGATGGCCAGAACTTTGAGTGCGTTCGATGCCATACCACCATCAGGCACAACGTGGCCGGACGGTTTTACGCCACGCCGGCGGCCAGTCAACGAGAGAGCCTTATCGAAAATGATTTGAGCCAAAAGATCATGTGTGAATCCTGCCACAGCGCTCAGCCCCACAAAGTCGGCAGCAAGATGAACGATCATACTGACACGGTCAGCTGCCAGACATGCCATATCCCTTCCGTTGCACGCGTGCTTCCCGTACAGATGTGGTGGGACTGGTCTAAAGCAGGCAAGATGAAAGATGGTAAACCCTATGAAGTGAAGGGACCCTATGATCGTCTCACCTACGCATCTACCAAAGGCGATACGCGCTGGGGCAAGAACGTGCCGCCCGAGTACTATTGGTACAGTGGCTCTTTGTCCGGACCCACGCTGAAAGACAGCATCGATCCGACCCAAACGATCCGGCTGGCCTGGCCGGTAGGCAGCCGAAAGGACAAAAACGCGCGCATCTTTCCCTTTCACGTCCACCGCGGCCAACAGCCCTACGACATCGAGCGCAACAAGCTGCTGGCACCGTTGCTGTCCGGTGAAAACGGCTTCTGGACCACTTTCGACTGGAAGGATGCCATTTCGCGCGGCCAGAAATTTTTGGATCTGCCTTTCAGCGGCAAGTACGGTTTCGTGAGAACTGAGTACGTTTTCCCCAGTACACACATGGTGGCGCCCAAAGACCAGGCCCTGGCCTGCGCTGAATGCCATACACGTCCCAAAAGCCGTCTGGCGAATTTGACGGGGTTCTATATGCCGGGCCGCGACCGTATCAAGGTGCTCGATCTGGCTGGCTGGGTCCTTCTCTTTGGATCCCTGTGCGGGGTTATGTTACACGGCCTGGGTCGTTTCATCTCCAATGGAAAGGGCAGGAAGGGATAAGTTATGTCGGAAAATAAATTGGAAAGTAAAATCACTAAAATATATCTTTTTACACGCTATGAACGGTTCTGGCATTGGCTTCAGGTGGCCATGATTTTCACTCTGATTATTACCGGGCTGGAGATACACGATTTATTCGGTTTCCTCGGATTTGAAAAAGCGGTGGCAACGCATAATACGATTGGAATCAGCTGGTTGATAGCTTTCGGCATCTTTGTTTTCTGGGTTTTCACCACCGGAGAATGGCGGCAATATATTCCCACCGAGAAAAAGATGATGGCGGTGATCCGTTACTATTCTTACGGTATCTTCAAGGGAGAATCCCATCCTTTCCCTACCCGCAGGGAAGCCAAACACAATCCCGTTCAGCGCCTGGCATATCTTGCATTGGCAACGTTGTTGCTCCCGCTGCAGATGCTTACCGGCTTTCTATACTGGTCCTATAATTCATGGGAAGCATGGGGATTGAATTTTTTGACATTGAAAGAGGTTGCGGCTGTTCATATGGCTGGCGCCTTCGCCATTGCCTCCTTTATTATCGTTCATGTCTACATGACAACCACCGGTCATACGGTTTTTGCCCATATCAAAGCGATGATAACCGGGTGGGAAGAAGTGGAAACGGAAGAAGATGTGAATGGATGGGATCAGCGGACTCACTGAAATTCAACAACGGAAAAAGCGTCAAGCCCCATGATTATCCGGCCCTGAGCGTTAACGTTGGATAATTACGGGGTTTGATGTAAGCGGGCAGAGAGGTTTACCCCGTCATATGGCACCGGATCGGTAGTAAATTTATAGCAGGTTTTCAAAAAAATCGTTTCCCTTGTCGTCTACAATAATAAAAGCCGGGAAGTCCTTAACCGTAATTTGAAATATCGCTTCCATCCCCAACTCGGCGTAAGCCAGGGTTTCAACCCTGGTTATGCATTCCTTCCCCAGGCGGGCTGCCGGTCCGCCAATGGAGCCAAGGTAGAATCCGCCATTTTTTTGACACGCATCGGTAACGGTTTTTGACCGGTTGCCCTTGGCCAGCATCACCAAAGAGCCTCCGTTCTCCTGGAAGATCGGTACATACGGGTCCATCCGACCGGCCGTGGTGGGGCCGAAAGCGCCTGAAGCGTATCCCGGCGGGGTCTTGGCGGGGCCCGCATAGTAAACGATGTGGTTCTTCATGTAGTCCGGAAGGTCTTCTCCCTTATCCAGACGCTCCTTCAATTTGGCGTGGGCAATATCCCGGGCCACAATGATTTTTCCTGACAGCGACAGCCTTGTCGCCACAGGATATCTGCTGAGTGTCGACCGGATCTGGTCCATCGTTCGATCCAGGTCAACCGGAATGGCCGTGTCCTCTGAAGTACCCGGTTCTGGCAGGAAGCGGGCCGGGTCGGTTTCCAGCGCTTCCAGAAAAATACCGTCGGATGTTATTTTGGCCTTGATATTCCGATCGGCACTGCAACTGACACCGATTCCGATGGGGCAGGAGGCGCCATGACGAGGCAGGCGTATCACCCGCACATCGTG
Organism: Deltaproteobacteria bacterium; assembly: GCA_003973265.1. Classification (GTDB taxonomy): domain Bacteria; phylum Desulfobacterota; class Desulfobacteria; order Desulfobacterales; family QNYZ01; genus QNYZ01. Next base: position 31,865 of record QNYZ01000035.1, read on the forward strand.
ACAAAAATATTTTCCACCGAACTGGGCACCAATACCAAGCTGTCGTGACAGATTCAGCATCCTTTGTTCGAGTTCGATGTCCCGGAAAGCATGGCCGGTTAGACTTCCCCTCGTTGGTAGCCCGTCGAGATATCCAGTTGAGGCGAGCTTGACGGTTTTCAGGTTCATCTCCGCCGAGGTCCCCCCGACTACGAAAGCCAGGTGATACGGCGGGCAGGCCGCTGTTCCCAGGGTTTTCATCTTGGCCCGCATGAAATCGACGAGGGTGTCAGGATTTAAAACCGCCCTGGTCTCCTGATACAGATACGTCTTATTGGCCGATCCACCGCCCTTGGCAACAAATAAAAAGGTATAGGCGTCTCCCGGGGTTGCATACAGATCGATCTGAGCGGGCAGATTACAGCCGGTATTTTTTTCCTCGTACATGGTGAGGGGCGCATTCTGAGAATAGCGCAGGTTGCCTTTGGTGTACGCATTGAAAACGCCTCTGGCGAGGGCCTCGGCGTCGTTGCATCCGGTCCAGACCCGCTGGCCTTTTTTTCCGAGGATAATGGCCGTTCCCGTATCCTGACAGAGTGGAAACACCCGGTCTGAAGCGATCACGGCATTTTTTATCATTTCAAGGGCGACGTAGCGGTCGTTGTCCGAGGCCTCAGGATCCGCCATGATTTTTGCCAATAATTTTACATGCGCAGTCCGTAATAAATGTGATACATCCCGGAAAGCGGTTTCAGCCAGAAGGGTCAAAGCGCCCTTCTCTATTCGGAGGATCGATTCATCACCAAAGGATGTAATTGAGGTACTGTCCGTTTCCAGCAGGCGGTAGGCGGTCGTATCTTCGGCCAGCGGAAACATATCGGTGTAGGCAAACTCTGCCATGATTATTTCTCCACCTTTTCTATTCGCAAATCTTTTTTAAGCACTTTACCAACGTTTGTCTTCGGCAACTCGTCCCTGAATTCAACCAGGGTGGGAAGTTTGTACGTTGCCAGGTTACCCCTGCAGTATTCAATAATTTCTTCCCGGGTGAGCGTCTCACCCTCTTTGATAACGATAAAAACTTTTACCTGTTCGCCCCGGGAAGGATGGGGGACACCAATGGCCGCAGCTTCAACGATCAGTGGATGTTCAAAAAGGACTTCTTCAATATCGCGGGGATAGACATTATACCCCCCGCAGATAATCATATCTTTTTTCCGGTCGACGATGAAAAAATAACCATCCTCGTCCATCCTGGCAATATCGCCGGTATGAAGCCAGCCATCGGTAATGGTTTTCTTTGTCTCTTCCGGACGATCCAGATACCCCTGCATGACCTGAGGGCCTTTTATGATGAGCTCGCCGGGCTCACCAACCGGCAAATCCGTGGTACCTTCTTCTAAATCCACGATGCGGCAAATAGTATTGGAAAGAGGCAGGCCGATGCTGCCCACTTTTCGTTTTCCCCCCGCAAAGGGGTTGGTATGTGTTACCGGTGTCGATTCCGTCAGCCCATATCCCTCGACGATCACTGCGCCGGTTTTTTTTTCGAACTCCCTGATCACCTCGACCGGCAGGGGGGCACTGCCAGAAAAGCATCCTTTAATCGAGGTGAGATCCATTTTTTCAATCATGGGATGATTCAACATGCCGATATACATGGTGGGAACCAGAGGGGCAAACGTCGGCTTGAATTTGCCGATAGCATCAAGCAGCGGGGCCGGCTGGGGCCGGGGAATGAGGATGTCGCTCCAGCCCATGAATACGGCAAAATTCATGGCGGTGGTCAGCCCGAATACATGAAAAAAAGGCAGGGCGCCCAGCATCACTTCTCCTCCTCGTTTAAACTTGGGAAACCAGGCCCGTACCTGCTGGACATTGCAGCTCAAATTGGAATGGGAAAGTATTACACCCTTGGAGATGCCCGTCGTGCCCCCTGTGTACTGGTACATGGCGATATCATCAAAGGCAATCTCAACTTTCGGCGGAGATGCGGGCGGCCCGGACATTACCTTTTTCCATCGATACGTATCCGGGGCCTGCTTTACGTCCGCCGCCAAGCCCTTTTTCTTTCCGACCAGCGGAAAGAGAAGGTTTTTGGGAAAGGGAAGATAGTCCCCAATCGATGTAATAATGATCTGCTTGATGCCGGTTTTGGGCCTCAAGTCGATCATCCGGTTACCCAGCAGATCCAGGGTAATCAGTATCTTTGCGCAAGAATCGTTGAATTGATGCTCCAGTTCCCTGTCAGAGTAAAGCGGGTTGTTCATCACCACCACCGCGCCGATCCTGAGGGCGGCAAAATAAGAAACAACGCAGGGAATGAGGTTGGGCAGGAGAATGGCTACACGGTCTCCCTTCTGAATACCAAACTCCGTTAAACGGGCCGCAAACAGGTTTACAGCCCGATTCAGGCTCCGGTAACTCATCTTATACCCTTGAAAGATGAGGGCCGGATGATCGGGAAATTGATTTGCAGATATTTCCAGGAATTCCGGCAGGCATGTTTGCCTGAAATTAATCTCGGAAGGAGTGCCATCCTCATAATGGGCCAGCCATGGTTTATCTTCATACCTGATTGTCTGGGTCATGGAAACTTCCTTTCAAGCATTAATAATTCCACATAGATGCCAGCCTATCTGCCTGAAAAAAATATATCTATAAAATATAATATAACATGAGTCCTGTATTTTTTCAAAGTACGATCTGAATTGTCTGGAAACTGCAATGATCAGAAGTTCATCAGAGCCTCTTTAAAAAGCCGCTGATATCTGTTATCTTTATATGTACGCGACGGACCTGCCGGGGATTATCCGGCGGTTGGGATCGTACCTGATTAAAAGGATATATAAAACATCCTGTTTTGAACCAGGGCATTGCCAAATGGATCTTTTGTCCTCTGATTTTTTCTTGATAAATTCTGTCAATCAGATCGACCTATAAAAGTCCAGGCATAAAACAGGTATAAAAATGGTCATTTCTGAAAAAAAATGGACGCCCAACCCGTTAATAGTTAAATCTGCTCTGCCTGCAGGCATACAGGGAGGGATGTCACCAGGGGCAGCCGTCGTTTTACTGGCGGTTTGCATTGTGGCAGGGTTTATCTTTTACCGGTTATTTTCAGTAAATGGGAATGTTCAAACGAGTCTGGATGGTCCCTCAGGCGCAGTCACGGAACCGATACGCTATAAAATCGTTCGACCGCCATCTGTAACAGCCGGTGAAAAAGGTAGAATGAAACAGTCATTATCTGAGGAATCCCTCCCCCCAATACAGAATGATGAGAAGCAATCCGAAACGGCGGTAGAAACATCGGCCGTTGCAGAATTTAAGGGAAAGGGTGTCTCTCAATCGGTGGACACCACAGCGTCACCATCGCACGGCGGCAACCCAAAAGATGCGGCACCCGTGCCTGATGCCAAGGCGGACTCCCAATCAGATATCCAGGCGGATACCACGTCGGGTATTCAGCCGGTTGACGGGCAACCTGCCGGGTTATCAGCGGAACAGCCAAAAGGAGAAGGCCGCCCGGCATCATTCAAAAAAGAACCGGCCAGGGAGCGGGAGTCATTATTTACAAAAGTACCGGCCGGACGGGTCCGCAAGGCCCCCTCTATGGATGCCGATATTCTATTTTACCTGAAAAAGGGGGATAAGGTATCCGTCATCGATACTCGTGATGGCTGGTATCGGATTGATACCGCAGACGGTCAAAGGGGATGGGCAAACGGTATGTTGTTTTCAATAGATGCCCCCGGTCATCTTGATAAGGCTGATAAAAACCTGATCCGCGCTGTTTTAGTAGAATCACCCGAACCCAACAGGCAGACCGTCCATATTGTTTTAAGCGATTACCACCTGCCCAATACCATGATATTAAAAGGCGACCGACCCCGCGTGGTTTGTGACTTCTACGGGCTCCATATATCCCCGGGGATGAAAAAAAGGGTTGAGTATGAAACCGGCCTGGTTCGGGCAGTCCGTACAGGTATTCATGCGGGGGAAAAACCGAAGATACGTATCGTGGTCGACCTGGTTCCCGGACGGGATTATATCATTGAGAAAAGTTTTATACTTGAAGAGAACGTTTTTCTGGTAGATATTCGTTTGAAATAGGCCCCCTGCCCAGGGTATCCGGGCAGGGGGCATCTGTTTGCGTTACCGTTAGCAAGCAGAGAAGCGGTAATGTGAGATGTCATTCTTGCCGTCTAAATCCCCTTAATCGTCTCCAGCAATCGGTAGATCAGGCGGACACCGAATCCGGTGGCGCCGGCTTCTCCATAGGTATTTCCTTTCTTCAGGAAAGCAGGCCCAGCGATATCAATGTGCGCCCATCGGGTGTTTTTTACAAATTCGGAAAGAAAAAGGGCGGCGGTAATGGCCCCGCCCCATCTTGAAGCGCTGATGTTGCTCAGATCCGCCATATCACTCTTAAGCAACTCTTTATAATCATCGGGCAGCGGCATGCGCCAGCAGCGTTCGTGCGTCTGCTTTCCGGCATCAACCAGGGAATCTGCCAATGTATCGTCAGGTGTGAATAAACCGGCGATATTTTCCCCAAGCGCCACCACGCAGGCACCGGTCAGGGTGGCCATGTCAATCGTTATTTCCGGAGAAAATGTTCTGATGGCCCAGGCCATGGCATCGATGAGAATCAATCTGCCTTCAGCATCGGTATTGCCGATCTCAACGGTTTTTCCGGAATAGGATTTTACAATATCACCGGGTCGGGTGGCCGTACCCGATGGCATATTTTCTACCATCGGTATGACACCGACCAGAGGTATTTTCAAATTCAACCTTGCGGCCGTGATTAAAGTGGCCGCAACGGCGGCGGCACCGGACATGTCGCACTTCATGGTTTCGATAGATCCGGTCGGCTTCAGGTTGATACCGCCGGCGTCAAAGGTGACGCCCTTTCCAATCAAAGCCACGGCCTTTTTACCGGCACCCCGGACCGGATGCCGCAGCACCACCAGGCGCGGACGACTTTCGCTTCCCTGGGCCACGGCCAGCATGGCACCGAACTTTTTATTTTTCAGCCAGCGCTCATCATAGACATCCACTTTTAACCCCGATTTCTGGGCAATCCGCTTGATGTCACGGGCAAAAGCTGCAGGGGTTTTGTCGTTGGATGTTGTATTGATCCAGTCTCTGGCCTGGAGCGTCCCTTCGCAGATGGTATTGATCCTGGAAACAAGTGAGCGAAACCTGGCGGTGCGGGTCGTGGTATTAAGTATCAGTTTGACCCGTTTTAAAGCGGGATGCGTCGGCTTCTTGTATTTGGAGAACTGATGGTTTGCCAGGCGGGCACCCTCCCCAATAGCTGTTATGATATCCTCTTGATTAAAATTTAATTTTTTTGCGGAAGGAATCAGAAGCGCCACTTCGGTAAGCCCGAGTTCGATCCCTTTTTTCACAGCGCGGCCCCCCATACTGCGCAGTCTTTCAAGATCAATGTCGGAAGTTTTGCCGAGCCCCAGTAACAGCAGCCGCTGTGTCTTTAAATTTTGCGGATCATAGTAAGTAATCTGATCATCTTTGGCCCCCTTAAACTCTTTGAAGGCTTCGACTTTTTTTAAAACAGCACTGATTTTGCGATCATTGAACAAAGGGATTTCTTCAGCAACCGGGAGAACCAGCATATTGAGCTTTGATTTGAATGGATCGATTGTTGATAATTGCAGCATGAATATGATCTCCTTTTATTTTTCGGATCTGTCCATGGGCGGAATGCGCTTGATCCGGATTGATGTTTTTTGAGGAAAAGAATAGCTTTCGCAGCATAACGAGTCAATGAAAATGTTGCCGATTTGCCGGGATATCCGGTTCCTGCGGACAGCGGGTGTCATCCACCCGCAGTGGCGATAAGCGTCGGGAAAATATTCGAAATGCGGATAGAAAATTTTTCCTGTCCAATCGTAGATAGCTATCAGAAAATATTTATAATTCAACCCTTCCAGCCCTGAAGCGGCTGTTTTTCATTGACAGAAAATATCTTCCTGCCTATTATTTTTACATGAGATGTGATCCTATCATTATAGGGCTGATCAAAAGAGCAGAAAACGTTATTAGTACTTTTTTATTCCCTGATGATATTCAGTTACAGATTTCCACCGAAGAAAAACGAAAACGCATCTATGTGTTTATGGTCGTTGTCATTCTCATTCCAGTGCTTATTGGACTGGGAATGGTCGGTTTTCGTCAGGATGACTGGTTAAAGGCGTCCTGGGCAAATTTTGCCGCGGCCGGTTTTATCTCAATCGTTATACTGATTGCACGTAAATCCAGGGATGGTCGGAATGCATATCGATTCGGAATAGCCGGGGTCTCTCTTTTTTTATTGTATATTCTTATCCTCGGAAGAGCCAGGGGCGGGGACCTCATGTGGTTTTATCTTTATCCGCTGGTCTCGTTTTTCTTGTTCGGCATTGCGGAGGGGCTGTTCTGGATAGCGGTTACCCTTATCCCCGCCTTTTTTATTATCCTGTTTCCCTCATTGACAAATACATTTCCGGTTCCATCCAGATTTGTGCTCAACTTTATTGTCTCGGTATTAATTGTTGCAATTGTTGCCGGGCTGCTCGAGTCGCTACGACTTCATTTTGACAGAAAATTGGAAAAACAGAAAATTGAACTTGAAATTGCCCTTAAAAATGTAAAAACACTGACCGGCCTGATCCCTATTTGCGCCAGTTGCAAGAAGATCAGGGATGACAAGGGATACTGGCAGGCGGTTGAAGAATATATTTCCACACATACGGACGCCCTCTTCAGTCATAGCATCTGTGAAGATTGTCTTAGAAAAAGTGCGCCGGAAATATACCAGAGTCTAGTGGATCAGGGTGAAATCACCCCTTTGAAAAGTGGGGAGGATGCCCCGCCCACGTAAAAGATTCGATTTAAGTAGATATATAAAATAGGGGCGCTATCGAAAAAGGAAAATCCCATGTGCGAACAACGCGTTTATTTAATGGACCAGGGTGAAGAAAAATTGATTATGGAAGCGGTGGACCGGATGCAGGCCGTGCCCGGCGGTATCCGTGTGATGAATCTCTTTGGTGAAGAAAAAACCATTGCCGCTCAATTTCACTCCTTCGACAATAACAAAATGGTGCTGTCTGCCCGGGAGTGAAAATTTGGTAATATTTTTTTTTAACGGCGAAGCACGTGAAATGGACGAAAGAAAGGCAAAACACCGGGGATAAAATTCTCTCGTATTTCGCAGGGTAGAATTTTATCGCCGGGTTTGCTGTTCCGCCTGAATTTCCCGGTATGCCGCCTGGATCTCCTTGAACCGGGTTTCTGCCAGTTCTTTGAACTCCTCGCCAAGGTGCTGGACCTTGTCCGGATGGTATTTGGCGGCCAGCTGATGGTAAGCGGTTTTGATTTCATCGGGGCTGCTTTGGCGGGAGACACCAAGAACGGCATATGGATCCGCCGGATGCCGGGGACGGTGGGAGGGATTTGCCGTTTTTCCCTGGTTGGGTTTACTGTTTCCAGGCTTACCCGGCCGGAACATTCCCCTGGGGTTGCCTCCGTTTCGAAGATAGTTCCACAATACAATTAAAACAATCGCGTCATCGAGCCATCCCCATATGCCAATCAGCCCTTCCGGCAACAGGTCGAGGGGAGAGAGCGTGTACAAAATAGCCAGAACCGTCCAGAAAACTTTCATGGTGTCCCCTTCAGATCAAAATGGACCGTGGTCGATATTCTATACTGTAAAAATAAGAAATTACAATAGGGATTAACCGACAGGAAAATGCGAAGAACGGCTTGTCATCTGGCGTGTATGTTAAATTGTCTGTGTCTATCCGCATTCAAAATGGTTTTCCCTTGAAATGATCGGTCATTTTTTTTACGGTGACAGCGGTATTACACGGAAAAATTAATAATGGCGGTATTTTGCGGGGATTAAAATTTAAAATAGGTATCACTTTTGCGTTGATGTTGGGAATCGGCATGGTTTTGATCAATATCGTGCTGACAATGTTCTGGCAGCGGGATATGATCCATTCGGAAATCGACCGGTTTAAGGCGGTCATGGCGCTTTCTGCTGAGCATATCATGCAGGATTCGGCGGATATTGAAACCATCGCCCACCGCCTGGTGTCAACGGCAGGCGTGAAAAATGTATTCATTCAGGCAAGGGAATCCAACCCGGTTTTGTTTCCTGAAGAGACCAGGTATCAGCCCAGATTAACGGATCTGGCGAAACAGGTCATCTCCACGGGTCGCGCCCGGGTAGCCGGCGAAAACCCGGGCAGGCGGTTTCTTTCCATCTCCAGCAGGAATCTCTTTATTGCCATCCCCCTGGCACCTGCATCTGCGGATACGGGTGTTATTGCGGTTATGGTGTCGGTTAACCCACTGATAAGGAACTTGATCTCCAATCAAAAGGCGGTTTTTCTCTATATTCTGATCAACGTATTGATTTTAACGCTGGTGGGTCTGGTTCATATGGCCAAAGTCGTGATTCGTCCCATTGAACGGCTGGCGCAATTGTCCGAGACCTATACCGAGGAGGAAGGCCTCAACTTTATGGCCATCACGGAAGATAATGAATTTCGCCGCCTGTCGATGTCGCTCAACCAGATGATCCAGCGGATCGAGGCCGACAAGGATAAACTGAAAACAACAGTGCGATCTCTGAAAAGAGCCAATCGGCAATTACGGGATACCCAGCAGGAGATGGTCCGCACGGAAAAACTGGCAGCGGTGGGCCGGCTGGCTGCCGGGCTGGCACACGAAATCGGTAATCCGGTCGGCATTATCCAGGGATACCTGGATCTCGTCCGGCAACCAGATGAGCCGGATACGGACAAAAACGACTATCTCGACCGGGCCGAAAAGGAGCTGGACCGGATTGGCGGACTGATTCGAAAGCTGCTCGATTTCTCGCGTCCGGGACAGCAGGCACCTGACAATATTTCCGTCCACCACCTTCTGACTGAATCCATCAACATGCTCCAAATTCAGTTAAAAAAAGAAATGGTGGGCATTTCTACCCGGCTGCGCGCAGGCAAGGACGTGGTTTTTGCCGATCCGGATCAATTAAACCAGGTTTTTCTCAATTGTCTGCTCAATGCGATGGATGCAGTTGCAGTAACGTCCAACAAAGAGAAACAGATCATCATCGGGACCGAGCTGGCAGATTCAGAAAAAGCGTTGAAGCCGGGCCGGTGGCTGTGGATCCGGATTCGAGATAATGGCGCCGGCATTTCCCCTGCAGACCTGCCCAAGATCTTTGATCCGTTTTTTACTACCAGGGAGCCAGGGAAGGGAACCGGTCTGGGCCTTTTCGTCTCCCATACAATTATAGAAAGTTTTGGCGGTCAGATGCGTATTGGCTCGACCGGAAAAACCGGTACCGAGGTGATCATTGAACTGCCGCTCGTTGACGATTGAATAACGGGGAACCGGCCACATGCAAAATCTGTCATAATCGGTCTGTTTTTCGTTAAGTATGTGTGTTCCAGAGGCACAAAACGCAAGGATCTGTAAAAAAAGGAAGGTATGCAAGATGACCGGTCAAACAGGTAACCTGCTGATCATTGATGACGAGGAGAATATGCGTCACATGCTGTCCGCCATGCTTTCACGTCAGGGATATATCGTCAGCACGGCTTCCGACGGTAAAGCCGGTCTGGATAAATTGTCTGAAAATCATTTTGATTTTATTCTCTGCGACATCAAAATGCCGGGCATGGACGGGATAACCTTTCTTGAAAGGATTCAAAACACCGACCATGCGGCCACGATCATCATGATGTCGGCCTTTGGCAGTATCGATCTGGCTCTGAAGGCAATGAAACTGGGGGCCTATGACTATATTTCCAAACCATTTAAAAATGATGAGGTCCTGCTGACACTGAAAAAAGCACAGGAGCGCGAACGGCTTCTCCTCGAAAACAGGCAGCTCAAGCAACAGATCGAACAGCTGAGCGGAACGAAAAGTTATGGCCGGATGATTGGGGCCAGTCGGGCGATGCAGACGGTTTTTCAGCTGGCTGAAAAGGTTGCCGCATACGATACAACCATTCTTATTACCGGAGAAAGCGGTACGGGCAAGGAGCTCATGGCCCGGGCGGTTCATTCTTCCAGCCATCGGCGGAAGGGGCCCTTTGTTGCGATCAATTGCGGGGGGATTCCCGAGAATTTGCTTGAAAGTGAACTTTTTGGATATGTTAAAGGCGCATTTACCGGTGCGGATCAGGACAGGAAAGGTCTGTTTACCGAAGCTGCGGGTGGCACGCTGTTTCTGGATGAGATAGGAGAGTTGTCTGTTTTTATGCAGGTCAAACTCCTGCGGGTGTTACAGGAAAGAGAGATCCATCCGGTTGGATCAACCCGGGTGCATAAAATGGACGCCCGGATCATTGCCGCCACCGCCAGAGATCTGGAGCGGGAAGTTGCTGCCGGAACATTCCGCAAAGATCTTTTTTACCGCCTAAATGTGGTGCATCTGCCGATGCCGCCCCTGCGGGATCGATCCGAAGATATCCCGTCATTGTGTACTCTTTTTATTAAAAAATTTAATCAACGGATGGGATTGGCCGTGCAGGGGATTTCAAACCGGGTAACACAGATTTTTATGAACCGGCGCTGGCCCGGTAACGTGCGGGAACTGGAACATGTGATCGAGCATGCCATGATCATGGGCACGGGAGAAGAGACCATCCTGCCGGAGCACCTGCCGGAAAAATATCATGCTCAAAGCGTACAGACAGATGGCATTGGTGGTGATTTATCTGAAACCAGTTCGATTAAGGTGGGGCGGCAGATAATGGAAAAACAGCTGATTACCCGGGCATTGAAATCCACCGGCGGAAATAAGCGCCAGGCGTCGGAACGACTTGAGATCAGCTATCCGTCTTTGCTGGATAAGATTAAAAAATACCAGATCAAAACGCCTGGCGTAGATTGAATCAGTTGACTTCGCCAAAAGATACAACTAATATATATAAGAGATTTCAACTGTCCAGAATATTTGTAAATGACGGCTGTTGATCTCATCGTTTGAGCTAAAAAGAGCGAAAAGGGGGGCACGGATGAAAAAAGCTGTCAGTATTGGACCCACGGCAATCGCGATCTTGGTGGCGGCATTGATGCTGGTGTTACTGAGACCTGGTCCGTGTCTGGCTGATGTATACCGGTTCGTCGATAAAAACGGGACGGTCTGCTATACAGACGAGTTACTTGATGTGCCGGAAGCACAGCGTCCGGGTGCAAAAAGAATTGTTGGTTCAGAAACAGTATCGCAACAGGTTGAAACAGCCGCCCCGCAAACGGAAGAAGAAGCAAAAAAAGAAACGGATGCCACCGGTCAGGAAATTTCAAACCAGAAAAGCCTAAACGAGAAAGAGTCCAACCCTATAGATTTAAAGCAGGTGGAGTATGAACGCCTGGTCCAGGAAAAAGAATCACTGGACAAAGAATACCAGGCACTCCAGGACGAGAGGGCCGATATCGCAGAAAACAGGGATACGCTGGACGCCAGAGAGTATAATGAGAAAGTACGTCAATTAAATAAACATATCGCTGCGTATGATGAAAAAAGAAAAGCCTTTCAGAAAGTAGCGGATGCCTATAATGAAAAAGTGAAGAATTAATCTTTCCCGTCACGTTGACGGCATTACAACCATAAAGCATCCCATCCATACCCTGTGTAAATACCCACAGAAAGGGGTGCGACATCAGTGATGCTGGATACCGGCGCCGGGCATCACAGGAAAAATAATGGTGTCAGCTGGTTCAAGGCACCACAGGGTATGAATATGGCAGATAAATCATCTAATCCTCTGGCAACGAAAAACATTCTGCTGGCGCTGGTTAAACGAAAGCTGATTACCAAAGGCCAGGCACGGGAGATACTGTTTAAGGGCGACAGTCTGAAAAGGCGCCTGGAGACGGATGAGCAACGCAGACTGAAGGAAAAAGGGATTGATACTCCGCCCCCCTCCGGTTCCATCACTATCCTGGATGTTTTGACCAAAAAATTCCTTCACCGCACAGGCGATTCTTTCAAAGGACTGGACGAAGAAGTCTTGTATAAAACGCTGGCATCTGAATGGGGATTTCCATATAAAACCATTGATCCGCTTAAACTGGATTTAAACCTGGTAACATCCACCATCCCGCTTTCGTTTGCCCGCAAATACATGGTGCTTCCCATCGCCAGGCAGAACCAGGTGCTCACCCTTGCAACCGTCAACCCCTTTAACCAGGAGGTATTTAACGACATTGCCCGGGCCACGCAAATGAAAGTACGGCCGGTGGTCGCCTCAAAGTCGGAAATCATCAAAACCATAGACGAATTTTTCGGGTTTAAACGATCCATTGCCGAGGCGGAAAGTCATATCAACGCCCCGACGGTTGACCTGGGTAACCTGGAGCAATACGTTAAGATTAAATCAGCCGAAGAACTGCCGGCCAACGATCAACACATCATTAATGCCGTCAATCATCTGTTTTCCTATGCCCTGGACCAGCGGGCCAGTGATATCCACATTGAACCCAAGCGGGATATCAGCATGATCCGGATGCGAATCGACGGGATTCTCCATGATATTTACCGCCTGCCCAAAAATGTTCACCCCGCAATTATCAGTCGGATCAAGAATCTCTCGCGGCTCGATATGGCCGAAAAACGACGGCCCCAGGACGGCCGGATCAAGACCGGAAATGATGACATGGAAGTGGAAATTCGTATCTCGACGGTACCGGTCGCGTTCGGGGAGAAAGCCGTAATGAGAATCATGGACCCTGAGGTCCTGTTTCAGGACCTGGAATATCTCGGTTTTGAATCAACGGACCTGATACGGTATAATCAGCTGGTTAAAACCCCCCATGGCATTATCCTTGACTGCGGGCCCACCGGAAGTGGAAAATCAACCACATTGTATTCTACATTAAGGGATCTGTCCTCTCCGGAAATCAATATCATGACAGTTGAGGACCCGATTGAAATGGTTGAAGAGTCGTTTAACCAGATCGCGGTTCAGCCGGCACTGGACATTACTTTCGCCACGATTTTAAGAAATATTCTGCGCCAGGACCCGGATGTCATTATGATCGGCGAAATGCGCGACCTGGAAACCGCTCAGAATGCGATCCAGGCGGCCCTGACCGGCCATCTCGTTTTTTCCACCCTGCATACGAATGATTCGGTATCGGCCCTTACACGTCTGATCGATCTGGGCGTTCCGGCCTTTTTAATACAAAATACGATGGTGGGAATTATTTCCCAGCGGCTTGTACGCAAGATTTGTCCCCATTGCCGGGAATCATTCAAGATGCCCGCGTCCGAGTTGACTGATGCCGGAATCGAGATAGAAGGAGAAGGGGATATCGAGCTCCAGCGGGGGAAAGGCTGCCAAAAATGCCGCGGGACCGGATATTTCGGCCGCGTTGCTGTTTTCGAATTGCTACCGTATACCCGCGCGATTCGACGGCTGACAACCCCGGAAACTGACCAGGTAGCGGTTCTTGATGCTGCTGTAAAAGAAGGCATGGTGCCGCTGAGAGAAAATGCGGTCAAAAAAATGTTAGCAGGTATAACGACCTATCACGAGGTGCTGAGAGTTACCTGACCTAAAGCCCCACGGTTTCTCATAATGAAATGGATAAAAAGGATGTGAGTTTTTCAGCGCTCTGCTCGCATAAAACGACAATATTCAACGTCACAATAAGGGTGTCAGTATGAGAAGGAAAAAGTCAAAAGTCGATGAACGGATTAACTCGTTTTTAGGCAAGGAGGCCCTGTTTGAGGGGACATTGACTTTCGAAGGGGCCGTAAGAATTGACGGCCGTTTTAAGGGCGAGGTCCTGGCCAGGTCAGGGAATCTCATTATCGGCAACGAGGGGATCGTCAACGCCGACATTCATGCGGCGTCTGTGGTCTGCAGCGGCGAGATTCGGGGAAAAATCACCGCCGAAAACAGGGTGAATATCATGGTCCCCGGAAAGGTTTTCGGTGATATCTGTGCGCCAACGGTTATTATTGAAGAAGGAGTGCAGTTTGAAGGCAATTGCAAGACCACACCTCCAGGAAAAGACATCGGCCGGGCGGAGAACAGGGACCTTCGATCCGTATCAACAATAAAGAAATGATCGAAAACGACGGGCTGCGACCCCGGCCGGCCGATAATTTCACCCTGTCTTTTCTATTTATCCACAATCAACATGGTTGAAGGGTCCAACAACAGGTCCGGAGACGCGGTCTTTGTCTTGGGCCCCTTAATGATTCGGACATGAACCCGGTTCTCTTCCGGTTCCAGCTGAATGGCCGTATCAAAAAGATCGAGCACTTCTCCCGATGGTTGTGCCGAACCGACGACCTCTGTTGATATCTCCGTTCGGTGAATACGTGCGGTAAACCAGACCTGGACGCCCCATTGCCGGGCCAGTGGCCGCAGACTGGAAATAATATCCGTGGGGACATCGGCAAACGCGAGCCCGTCAATCAGGATAATCTGGGGGAAAAAAATGGCCTGTTCGGTTAAATCCGAAATACGTTCGTCCAGTTTCGGTACACTGAACGCATCGACCTGGAACGTCATGATGAACCGATGGGTCAAGATGGTTTCCCACAGGTTTTGAACTGTCGCCGAATCGTATTTATCCGATATCATTCTAAATACTTCTTCGTACCACAATGACACTTTCTGGACGGGTTCGTCGAGACTGATATGCAGGACGTTTTTGTTTTGAAGCAGACCGCTGAGTGCAATCTGGACAATAAAAGCGGTTTTTCCCACACCCGCCCGGGCCAGAACTACACCGAACTCACCGTCAGACAAAATTTTTTCACTTTCATCGACCAGCTGGCGCAATGGGTTTTTAATCATCAAATCTTTTTTTAACATGGCCGCGTTCCTTCATTTTAGTAAGTATAATATTTATGACCGGAAGAAGCGATATCCGATACGATTTTGTGTTTTTTTCGCATATTCTCAGTTTTAATTATCATCAATACCTGCTATTTTTCTGACTCGGCTTTCTGCTTCACCAGGTCTTCCATGACGGACTGGGGGACCTTGCGATAAGAGCCGAATTCCATGGTAAATTGCGCCTGTCCCTGGGTGAGGGAACGCAATATCGTGGTATAGCCAAACATTTCAGCCAGCGGAATCTGGGCTTCAATGGCGCACATGGGGCCATCTTCCTGGGTTCCCACAATCATCCCCCGGCGCTGGTTGAGTGAGCCCATC
Source organism: Deltaproteobacteria bacterium (assembly GCA_003973265.1). Taxonomy (GTDB): domain Bacteria; phylum Desulfobacterota; class Desulfobacteria; order Desulfobacterales; family QNYZ01; genus QNYZ01. The sequence continues at coordinate 47,059 of QNYZ01000035.1, forward strand.
ACCATACCCTGAAATTCGGTGGGCGTCTCTACGACCACGCGCATGATCGGTTCCTGGATTACTGCGGCCGCGCGGGCATAGGCTTGCAGAAAGGCCCCGCGGGCAGCGGCCTGGAACGCCATGTCAGACGAATCCACGGCGTGGGACGCGCCGTCGTTGATGACTACCTTGATACCGGTGACGGGAAATCCCATCTTGGGGCCCTTGACCATGCTCGCCCTGAAGCCTTTTTCACAGGCCGCGATGAACTGAGTGGGGATAGCCCCGCCGGTAACCTTGTTTTCAAAAATAAATTCTTCATCGGAAGTCGGTTCCATATATCCGCCCACCCGACCGAACTGGCCGGCCCCGCCGGTCTGTTTTTTATGAATATAGTCAAAATCCGCCTGCCGTGTGATGGTTTCCCGGTAAGATACCTGGGGTGCACCGGAAGTGATTTCGGCACCGTATTCCCGGCGCATTCTTTCTACATAGACTTCCAGATGCAGCTCTCCCATTCCCTCGATGATGGTTTCCTTGGTTTCATCGTTGACAAAGGTTCTAAAGGTCGGATCTTCCTTGGTAAATCGGTTCAGGGCCTTGGACATATTGATCTGGGATTTGTTGTCTTTGGGCGCGATCGCCAGGGAGATGACCGGTTTGGGAACGAACATGGAGGTCATGGTCACGGATAACCCCGGCGAAACGAAAGTATCCCCCGAAGCACAGTCAATGCCGAACAGGGCGCCAATATAGCCTGCCGGTATTTTATCAATATCTTCCATCTGGTCGGAATGCATGCGGACCAGGCGTCCGATCTTGGTTTTTTTCCTGTCGCGGACATTGATCACCGTTGACCCCTTTGATAATGTTCCCTGATAGACACGGATATATGTCAACTGGCCATAAGGGCCATCCTCGAGTTTAAATGCCAGCGCCACTGTCGGCAGGTCCGGGTCGGATTCGAGCACTACGACGGCTTCGTCCTTATCCATATCAAGGGCTTCGTTGGTCACGTCGTCGGGGCAGGGGAGATAATGCATCACTGCGTCCAGAAGGGGTTGAACCCCTTTGTTTTTATAGGCGGACCCGATAAATACCGGCGTCAATTCCCGGGACAGGGCACCCTTCCGAATCGCCTCAATCAACAGATCTTCGGTGACCTGTTCTTCGAGGGCCGCTTCCATGAGTGCATCGGAAAACATGGACGCTGAATCGATCAACGTCTCCCTGTGGGATTGAACCGCATCCTGATAGGCGTCGGGAATCTCTTCAATGCGCAATCTCTCACCATGCTCGCCGTCAAAGTAGATGGCTTTCAGGCTGACCAGATCGATCACGCCCTGAAAATCGGCTTCGAGTCCGATGGGGATCTGCAGGGCAACCGCATTATGGCCCAGTTTATCTTTCAGCTGGGAAATCACCCGGTCCGGATCGGCACCGCTGCGGTCGCACTTATTGATAAAGGCGATACTCGGGACATTGTACCGTTTCATCTGCTGATCAACTGTCATTGACTGGGATTGAACCCCGCCAACCGCACAGAGAACGAGAATGGCACCATCCAGGACCCGCAGGGATCTTTCCACCTCAATCGTAAAATCGACATGGCCCGGGGTGTCGATGATATTAATTTCATGACCTTTCCATTCACAATAGGTAGCGGCGGAAGCAATGGTAATTCCCCGCTCTTTTTCCAGCTCCATGGCGTCCATGGTGGCCCCGACGCCATCTTTTCCCTTGACATCGTGAATGGCGTGAATACGATCCGTATAAAAGAGGATTCGCTCGGTTAAAGTGGTTTTTCCTGAATCGATATGGGCGCTGATACCAATGTTTCGCACTTTTTGAATACGTTCGTTCATAATTCCTGATCCTTAAATCATCATTTATATCAATGGCCTGTCCGGTCTGAACATCAGCCCTTCCGGTACATAAAAAAACCCTCAAATGGTTGCGAACCAGATGAGGGAGATCGCTTTTGTAGCCTATTGTAATTCATCCGGATGTATTGTCAAGAAATAACATATCCATAAAAAAAGAAGGGTGTGGAACAGATCAACATTAATGTATCCATCCGGTTTATATATGCACGTGCATACGTACGGGGTATCAACACCCGGCCAGAAACGCGGCACGGGCTTCATGGTAGATATCATCCGCCCGGTCAGAATACCGGGGAGAGAAATGGAATACGGTATATTTCTTAACGCTGGCCCTTGCCGCCAGATACCCGGCCTGGCGGGCGGTTAAATGGTGTTTTTTTTCGGCGATCCGGCGATCGTTATCCAGAAAAGCCGCCTCAATGAATAAATGATCGGCCCCATCGGACAACGCAATGATCCGGGCCTGGTTGGTGGCCGTGAATCCGGCATCTGTCACATACGTCACCTGCTGTCCGGCGGTAATACGCACGATTTTTCGGGTGAGCTCATCCAGCGAAAATATTTTGGGTGAAGCGGTGGTGTGACTGGCGGGTATTTCAATAATCGTTTCCGGTGGTCGTTTACAAAACAGATCATCCTTGAATGTTTTCAGCCAGGGGCCGGGGCGCAGCCCCAGATCGGTCAGGGCCGGCTTTAAAATATTCACGTGAAAACGTTCTCTGAGCGAAAAGGCCAGGCAGGGAATTTGATGATCAAGAATCGCTGCGGTCACGTTGAAGACCGGTGTCTCCAGGAGAATACCGGTAAAAGGGGACTCAAGCGGGACATCGCGGGCGATAAATCCGTCACGGCAGTGAAAGGTCTGGGTCTTCATGCAAGAATCGGTGATTTCCGTGGCGACAAGGGTGAGATTATCGTTAAAGTTATCAACGAGGTTCCACTGATACGCAGATAGTTTGGAGGATAAATGTGAAATAAACCCGTCCGGGCCGAATACCTGAATCCGTTTGTTGCGCCCCAGAGATACCCGCAGTACCTGATCAAAACCGCAAAAATGGTCCATATGGGTATGGCTGATGAAAATATTATCGATCTTCAGAATATCACGGCTCGACAGGGCGCTGAGATCACCGGCATCAAAAAGGACGGCCTGACGTTGAAAAGCGAATGAGAGATATAAACCGGGATCACCAAATGGAGAGTTGACCAGCCGGGGGAGGAAAGCGGGCCGCATCAGGCGGGCAGGTGATGTTCCACCTGGACATTGACAGTCGAGTAAATCTCTTCATCGGATCCGAAGATATCAATGATATCCTTATGGTTGATCAGATTTTCAATGATAAACGCAGTGACATAAATACTGATGATATTCGGATTCGGCACCAGGTTGCGGATCGGTGCAATCTGATAATCGATATCAAAGTCTTCGGCACGGGTCAGTTTTTCCAGGCAGCCGGCAACCTGTTCTTCCAGGCTGGTTTTGCTCGTGGTTTCCACCAGTTGATTTTCAACCAGTTTCATGGCAATTGCGTTGGCCACGGGTTCAAGGTGTTCACGAAGGTGATTGATTGACCGGCGTCTTGCATATTCTTTCGAAGATTCTATTTTCGAGAGGATACTTGCTTCACGGGTGCTGGGTCGGAATACTTTTGCCATGACAGCCTCAATTTCTTATTTTATTTTAAAAGATGGTAACTGAGCTATATTACTTGTGGGTCGCTTTTAACCCTTAATTCTTACTTCTGATAATACTGGAATGCAAGAAAAAACTATACTGCTTCAATAATAATCCGGGCGGTCCGTGTCTGGTTCCACCGGTTCCATCCCACCCGGAAAACGATCTGTTCAAATGTTTGGGGTACTGCTTTTTCCGGGTCAATATTAAAGCGCATTCCCTGGAATGTTCGCCCCCGTGGATTAGAGTGCTGACGCAGGCGCATGCTCAGATGATTTTTGCCCACAATTTTCCATGAGAGGACTTCCACGTTCCGGGCAATAAACAACGGCTCCCGGTTGGCAGTTCCAAAAGGGGCCAGCATCTCCAGTTCGTCGATCAGTTGATCTGAAATATCATCCAGGTCAAGCTCACCGTCGATCTCAATTTCGGATGAAAAGGGTGTCTTTTCGGCCGCTTTCCGGGTGGCTTTTCCAAACTGGATGCGAAATTCATCCAGCTGGTCCAGGCCGACTTTTACTCCGGCGGCCAGGGCGTGACCGCCGTAACTCAACAGGGTCTGCCGGCAGGCGGTCAGCCCCTGGTACAGGTCAAAACCGGGCATACTGCGGGCCGATCCCCTGCCATAGCCGTTGCGGGTACTGATCAGTACGACAGGCCGGTGATATTTCCGCAGCAGCTGCGCCGCGACAATCCCGAGAACCCCTTCATGCCAGTCCTTCCCCCATAGGACCAGTGATGTGTCGTCCATCAACCCGGGATGGGCGGTAAGAACGGTTCGGATGCGGTTGAAAAGCCTTTCCTGGATGTCCCGGCGCCGACTGTTTAAATCTTCGATATGTTCGGCGATGGGGCCAAGGGTAACCGGGTCATCGGCCGCGAACAAAGACAGGGCCGTATCCGCATGGTCCATACGCCCGGCTGCGTTGATGCGGGGGGCCAGGCGAAAGGCGATATCTTCGGAATCAACGGTGTCAGCGCGAACACCGGCGGTCGCCATCAATGCCCTGAGGCCGGGGCGCGGGCTGTGATGACGAATGATATCCAGGCCGGCCCGGGTAAGAATCCGGTTGTCATTGCTCAGCGGTACCATGTCGGCGACGGTTCCCAGGGCCACCAGGTCACACTCTTTTTTTAAATTGGGTTCCGGCCGATCTTTCCAGAAGCCGCTCTCCCGAAGAAATTTTCTAAGGCAGATCAGCAGCGAAAAGACCACTCCGACCCCTGCCAGGTCCGACAGCCCGGAGGGACAATCGGCGCGTCTGGGATTTACCACGGCCAGGGCGTTCGGGAAGGGTGCGGAAATGGTATGGTGGTCGACAATGATCACATCGATATCTGCTCTGCGCGCCTGCTCAACGGCTTTGTGGCAGGACGATCCATTATCAACCGTGATGATCAGGTTAATTCCATCCGGCGCGGCATGCCCGGAAACGTAGGCGGCCGACAGGCCGTACCCGTCTTCAATCCGGTGGGGAATGTGGGTGGAAACGCGAGCCCCCGCGTATTGAAGAAATTTCAGTAAAATGGTTGTGGAGGTGACACCATCCACATCATAGTCGCCGAAAATTAATATTTTTTCATGCTGGACGATGGCTTGCCCGATACGCCGGGTGGCCAGGTCCATATCTTTCATGTGAAAGGGCGGATGAAGGTCCGTCAGGGCAGGGTGCAAAAAAGCGCGAACATCTTCCGGCGTCTTGAATCCGCGGCTGGCAAGAATCCCTGCCATGATCGGACTGCACGACAGGTTGTTTTGAATCCGGCGGGTGATTTGCGGATCGGGCTGGCATATTTTAAAACGATGCTCCATTAAATAAAATATACTTCAATTGAATCCGGCCAGCAATGGAAAAATAAGAGGGACGAATATCAGAGATATTTTTTTTATTGAAGTTCATCATGTGTGTGTTAGGGTTAGACTGCGGCCTGAGCTTTATGGAAAACGGTCTGTATCAAATGGAAACAATAAAAAAATACTATCGAATCGATCGAACGTCGATCGCCTATGTTCGGTTCACGTTAGAAGCGTATGATGGCATTGCCAATATGACCACTCTGGACCCGCAAAAGGGTATCGTCAGAATGGCCATCGCGCCGGGGTGTATTGCAGAAATGGATGCGATTATCTCCGATTTAAAGCAGCACATTTTGATCGAGCCGGTGGATATGGAACCCTGCGCCACCTGAACCATGGATGGACGAATGACGAAAAAAAATCTCTTCATACAAACCATCGGATGTCAGATGAACGTCTATGACTCCCGTCAAATTGAAAATATGATGCGCCAGGCCGGGTATCAGCGGGCTGGTTCCGCAGACAAGGCCGACCTGATCATTGTGAACACCTGTGCAATTCGGGATAAGGCCGAGCAGAAGCTATACAGTCTGCTCGGCCGGCTGGCGCCCATCAAGCAGCGCAATCCGGATGTGGTTCTGGCGGTTGGGGGATGCGTGGCCCAGCAGGAGGGCAAAGCTTTGTTGTCGAGGGTGCCTTATCTGGATCTCGTTTTCGGAACGCACACCCTGAACCGGATACCGGAACTGGTTGCCCGCGTCATATCGACTAAATCCCGTATTGTTGATGTGGGCATCCATGTGATTGAGGACCCGTTGCCGACGGAGAACGCGCGCGGAAATGGTAAAGAGGTCAGCCGGTTTGTGACCATCATGCGGGGCTGTGATAATTTCTGCACCTATTGTGTCGTTCCGTATGTGCGGGGAAGGGAAACGAGCCGGGCACCAGACCGGATTATCGCCGAAATAGAGGCGCTGGTCGGCGAGGGTATCCGGGAAGTGACCCTGCTGGGTCAGAATGTGAACAGTTATGGAAACCGGGAAGGGCTGATCACTTTTCCCGAGTTGCTGCTGAAAGTTAATGAGATAAGCGGCCTGTCCCGCATACGGTTTACCACCTCCCATCCCAAGGACCTGTCCGACGCCCTGATCGAATCGTTTGTCAGCCTGGAAAAGCTTTGCCCCCACATCCATCTTCCCGTTCAGTCCGGATCCGATGCGGTGTTAAAACGCATGAAACGGCGCTACACCAGAGATATGTTTTCAGAGCGGGTGGCGGGGCTCCGGGAAAAATGCGGGGATATCGCGTTGACCTCGGATATCATCGTCGGGTTTCCCGGCGAGACCGAGTCGGATTTTCAGCTGACCCTGGACCTGATTCAGGAGATTCAATTTGACGGTCTGTTTGCATTTAAATATTCTGACCGCCCCAATGCCAGGGCTGCCGGCTACATGGCAAAGGTTTCCGAAAAAGAAAAAGCCCGCCGGCTGCAGGTGCTGCTTGACTGCCAGCAAGCCATAACACTTAAAAAAAACCGGGCACTGGAAGGAACCGAGCAGGTGGTATTAGTGGAGGGCGTCAGCCGTATGTCGGATACCCGCGACCCCCAGTGGACGGGACGGTCTTTGAACAATAAGATTGTCAATTTTACCATCCCTGAGAAAATAGCGCCAAGTGAAGAAGATTGGGTCGGCCGGCAGGTGAAGGTTGTTATTTACAAAGGGCTGCTCCATTCGCTGCAGGGAAAGATGCTGGCCTGAAAGGCGGCTCTAAAGGAGGTTTTCGTTGTGCTGCATAAAGCGATCATTGCCGGATTAACCATGGATCCGGAATCAAATACACCGATCATTATTTTGAAATCTGAAAAAACGGACCAGGCGGTTCCGATCTGGATCGGATTACTCGAGGCTACCTCCATTGCCGCAGCCCTGAAAAAGGTTAATTTCGATCGGCCCATGACACACGATCTGTTCAAAAACCTGTCCGAACAGATGGACATCATCGTCTCTAAAGTAGAGATTTGTGATCTTCGCAATAATACCTACTATGCGCAGATCCATTTTCTTTCAATGGACGCAACTTTCAGCATCGACGCCCGGCCGAGCGATGCTATTGCGATCGCATTGCGGTTTGATGCGCCCATATTCCTGGACGACAGGGTGATCGAGAAATCTCAGATTCCCATGGGGGACAAGACAGATATCGCCGATGAGAGCGAAGACGGAAAAAAGTGGGCGGATTACCTGGAAAACCTGGACCCCGAAGATTTTGGAAAAGTATAGCGTTTAAACAGTTCAGGGCGTTTTTGGCACCATGGTATTATTTTTCTGATCTTCAATAACAGATTCAAGAATTCTTTCCAGCCCGGTAACAGGTTCAAAACCGATGAGGCTCCGGATCTTATCTATTCCGGGTACCCGCCGCTGCATATCTTCAAAATCTTTCCCAAAAGCCCTGGTGTAGGGGATAAATTCAATGGGGGACCCGGAGTGGGTCTGTGTCTTTATTTTTTCAGCCAGGGTAAGAATACTGACTTCTTCGGTGCCGCCGATATTGAACACTTCACCCGGCGCATCCGGATGATCCATCAGGGCCATCAGGGCATGGACCACATCATTGACATAAGTGAACGTACGCGTCTGCTTGCCGTCGCCATAGACACTGATCGGTTGATTGGCCAGCGCCTGGGACACAAACCGGGGAATGACCATGCCATAGGTGCCTGTCTGGCGCGGCCCCACGGTATTAAAAAGCCGGGCAATAATTGCCGGAAGCCCATTGGTCCGATGATAGGCAAGGGCGGTAAACTCGTCCATCAATTTGGCCGCGGCATAGCTCCAGCGAAACTTACTGGATGGCCCGTAAATAATATTATCCGTTTCCACCAATGGCGCATGCAGGTGCTTTCCGTATACTTCGGACGTGGAGGCGATGAGAACCCGTTTTTTAAATTTATTACACAGTCGTAATATCTTCTCCGTTCCCTGGATATTGGTCTGGATCGATTCCAACGGATTTTCAAGGATATAGCGGACACCGACTGCCGCTGCCAGGTGGAATACAACATCACAGGTGCCGATCAATTCAAGTATCGGTTCGGTATTCAAAATCGAATCAACGGTCACAAACAAGCGATCTTTCACCGCCGGGTCTGACTGCAGTGATGCCAGGTTCGCCATGGATCCCGTGGAAAGATCGTCAATAATATAGACTTCGTCCCCGCGATGAAGACAGGCCTCGGTCAGATGGGATCCGATAAATCCGGCTCCGCCGGTGATGAGAATGCGCATTGTCGAGTGTTTCCTTTGCAATGTCCGGAAAGATCATCCATATTTAGTAAAATATATATATGAATAAAGACCGGTTATCAGAATAAATTAATGTATCACAGTATGTAAATGGATCTCTTTGGCCATACGAGACCTTATAGAAATCCTGCCTGGCAGATTAATAGGATAAGTAATCACAAAGATCAATGGGGTTCATCGCCATGGGTGCCATCTTTTAAAAACAGCCGATGGTATTCATCTTCGGACAGGTGCGATTTTAATAATTCGGAGATGGAAAAAAAAAGCGCTTCGAGCTCATCATCGCCCAAGCGGGGGATTAACTTTTTCATGAGCGCGTCATCTGAAAATTTCTGTAGATAATAAATCACGGTTTTTTCATTGGTGGGCCGGTCAAGGCCGAACCCGACCAACCCGTCATAGGTCTCCGCAAACAGGTGAGAATGTACAGGCATTAAGGCAACTCCATTAACTGCAGGCGCAATATTCATGACAGCGGCATTTGCCATTGGCATCGGGCCTGGTTAAATGACCGGTAAACCAATCGGGCAGGTGATCCCGGTTGATAATCAGGACGTTGATGGGCAGGTATTTAGAAAAATAGCGGTATGAGGTCAAGCCCTCATACCATATTTCCCCCTGTTTTTCCGCCTTTCCCGGCATTTTTACCAGAGAAACTCCTTGACATCGGCCAAATCGGCTTATATTAACGGGTCAGAAAAATCAAAATATAATATCTTTGTCTACGGAGCCGTTACCGTTTCCAAATATAAGCACACAGTATAGCTAAAATCCCTCAAAATCAAAAAATCCAGGTGAGTTTCATCTTATTTTTCTAATTATTAAGTTGTTCACAATCAGGTGATCTTTTGCGTTCATTATAAGGATGAACGATGAATAGTCAGTTTGCCGTTCATTTTTTACAGACGGGCTGGAGTAGCCGAAAGCGCCGCCGGAGGAAAGTATCACCAAATATTTGTCTGGTCGATAACACGACCCCGTACGAAACACAGGAGAGACAGGCATGAACATTGTCAAGCTCAAAGAAAAGAACATTAAAGAACTGGCGCAGCTGGCCAAAAAATTTAAAATTGAAGGTGCCGCCGGCATGCGAAAGCAGGAACTTATTTTTGCCATCCTGCAGAGGCAGATCGAAAAAGACGGTAGTATCTATGGTGAGGGAACCCTGGAAATTCTGCCGGATGGTTTTGGCTTTTTGCGGGCGCCCAACTCCAATTACCTGCCGGGTCCCGATGATATTTATGTCTCGCCTTCTCAGATTCGCCGATTCAATCTGCGTACCGGGGATACTGTCTCCGGCCAGATCCGTCAGCCCAAGGAATCCGAACGCTACTTCGCATTATTAAAGGTTGAAGCCGTCAACTACGAAAATCCCGATGTTGCCCGGGATAAAATTCTGTTTGATAACCTGACGCCCCTTTACCCGGACCGCAAGACGAATCTTGAAACCGATCCTGAAAACTTTTCCACGCGCATCATGGACCTGATGATTCCCATCGGTTTCGGTCAGCGGGGTCTGATTGTTTCCCCGCCCCGGTCCGGTAAAACCATGCTTCTGCAAAATATCGCCAATGCGATTATTAAAAGCAACAAACAGGTGATCCCTTTTATTCTGTTAATCGACGAACGTCCCGAAGAAGTGACGGACATGCAGCGAACCGTGGATGCCGAGGTTATCAGCTCCACCTTCGATGAACCGGCGGAAAGACACCTTCAGGTTGCGGAAATGGTGATTGAAAAAGCCAAGCGCCTGGTGGAACATAAAAAAGACGTGGTCATCCTGCTCGACAGTATCACGCGGCTGGCCCGGGCCTATAACTCGGTGATGCCGCCCAGTGGCAAGATTCTTTCCGGCGGTGTCGACTCCAACGCCCTGCAGCGCCCCAAGCGGTTTTTCGGTGCGGCCCGGAACATTGAAGAAGGGGGCAGCCTGACCATCATCGCCACGGCCCTGATCGATACCGGCAGCCGGATGGATGAAGTGATATTTGAGGAATTTAAAGGTACGGGAAATATGGAAATCCAGCTGGATCGGCGGTTGGCCGACAAGCGGGTGTTTCCCGCTTTCGACATCAAAAAGTCCGGCACCCGGAAAGAGGAGCTGCTCATGGACCCGCACGTCTTGAATCGTGTATGGATTCTGAGAAAGCTGCTGTCAACGCTGAACCCCGTGGATGCCATGGAATTTCTGCTTGAAAAGATGAGTTCAACGAAAACGAACAGTGAATTCCTGGAATCAATGAATACCTGATCTTATTGCTGCCTGGCTGCACTGTTTCGGTGATTATTTATAAGGGCTTGTATCGGGCTGGCAATCACGACTTGACAGCCGGATATAATATTAAATAGAATAGATAAAACCAAATTTTAGCACGGAGGAGAAATGAAAGATAAAATTCACCCGGACTTTTTTGATACCACCGTTACCTGCGCCTGTGGAAATGTGATCGAGGTGGGGTCAACCAGAAAAGATATCCGCATTGAAATCTGTTCCCGGTGTCACCCGTTTTTTACCGGAAAACAAAAACTGGTCGATTCGGCGGGTCGTATTGAGCGGTTCAGAAGAAAGTACGCCAAATTCCAGAAACAGGCTTAATTACTTTTCACCGGCTGATCGTAACGGTTTAGATTGCATCAGCCGGTTTTTTATTGCACCAGGGATGCCTGCCGACTGCGGAGAGATCTTTTTTATTCATCCAGAGTTAAAATAATTACTATTCGGTATGTTTGATAAGCTAAAAGGGGTCGAAGAGCGGTTTAACGATATTGAAATCCGCTTGAGTGATCCAAAAGTGGTTCAGGATCGGGTTGCCTACAAAAGGTACAGTCAGGAACATGCTGAGCTGGCACCGGTTGTGGAAGCGTACCGGTCTCTTTTGCGTATCGAACAGGAACTGGCAGACAGTAAAGCGTTACTCGAAGAAGAGGACGAGGAGATGCGGGCCATGGCTCGCGAAGAGATCGACGCCCTCGAAAAAAAATCATTGCGGTTAAACGAAGAGCTGAAAAGGCACCTCGTACCGAAAGACCCCAACGACAAAAAAAATATCATTCTCGAGATTCGCGCCGGAACCGGCGGCGATGAAGCAGCGCTCTTTGCTGCTGATCTGTTTCGAATGTATACCCGGTACGCGGAAAGTAAAAACTGGAAAGTGGAACTGATGAACGCAAGTTCCACCGGTGTGGGCGGGTTCAAGGAAGTGATCGTCATGATCCATGGCCGGGGTGCCTACAGCCGGTTTAAATATGAAAGCGGCATCCACCGCGTCCAGCGGGTACCGGTAACCGAAACCCAGGGCCGGATTCATACCTCGGCCGTGACCGTGGCAGTTCTGCCCGAGGCCGAGGAAGTCGATATTCATATTGATCCGGGGGATATCAAGGTCGATGTATACCGCTCTACCGGGCCGGGCGGACAGAGTGTCAATACCACCGACTCGGCCGTCCGGCTGACCCATCTCCCCACCGGTCTGGTGGTGACCTGCCAGGATGAAAAGTCACAGATAAAAAACCGGGCCAAGGCCCTGAAAGTGCTTCGTGCGCGGCTGCTGGACAGTAAAATCCAGGAAGAAAACGAGAAACGCGCTTCGGAACGGAAAAGCCAGGTCGGTTCCGGAGACCGGAGCGGCCGGATCCGGACTTATAATTTTCCCCAGGGACGGGTCACCGACCACCGTATCAACCTCACCCTTTACAAGCTTGACCCCATTCTCCAGGGCGAGATCGATGACGTCATCGAACCGCTGATTGCCCACTACCAGGCTCAGGCGCTGCAGCATGTCGAATCCAACCCGCACCCCGACGACCCCGCCTGACCGCTGGACCATTTTAGACCTTGTTCAGTGGACGGCCGGCTATTTCCAATCCAACGGGATTGACAGCCCGCGATCAACTGCTGAAATACTTCTGGCGTATACCCTGGAAATTACACGGATTGACCTCTATTTACGATACGATCAACCGATGGCCCCGTCGGAACTTCGCCGGTACAAGAAATTCATCCGTCGCCGAATTCGCCGGGAACCGGTTGCGTATATTGTCGGCCGGAAAGAATTCTGGTCGATGCCGTTGTATGTGAACCGCCATGTGTTGATTCCGCGCCCGGAAACCGAATGCCTGGTAGAGCTGGCCCTGGCTGAGATACCCGATCAACCGGCGGCGCCACCGGTTTCCGTGCTGGAGCTGGGATCCGGTACCGGTGCGATTATCCTGGCGCTGGCATCGGAACGGCCCGGCCATCACTACCTGGCACTGGATTACAGCGCAGAAGCGATCAACGTATCGCGTAAAAATGCCGCTCAACAGAACTTGGATTCGACTGTCCGGTTTATCTGTGCCGACTGGTTTTCAGCCCTTGCACCGAGCCGGGCCCGGTTCGATCTGATCGTGTCGAATCCTCCCTATATCCGGTCGGCCGACATAGACGGCCTCCAGCCGGAGGTGGCCCGGTACGAACCGCGGCAGGCTCTGGATGGGGGAGCGGACGGCGTGGATTGTCTGAAACAGATCATTGACACCGCACCGGATTATCTTCAGCCGGGAGGTGTCCTGATACTGGAAATAGGATACGATCAGGCGCAGCAGGTTTTGAAGACCGCCGGGAATCGAAAAGCGTACGACGGATTTCAGGTGGAAAAGGATTTCAGCGGGATGGATCGGGTCATCCGCCTGAAACGGAAAATTGATGAAAAAGGCTTGCATAAAGAATCAGATATTGGTACATAAACTCGATTATTAATTTACACGCCTTTGGACTTCGGTAACGGGTGCCCTCCTTTCGGGCGGGGTCGTACCAGGGTTGAAGAAGGCGGAAGATGACAACCCAACATGATTAAGGAGAGAAAATCGATGGCAACACACATCACCATGAGAGAAATGCTGGAATCAGGCGTTCATTTCGGTCACCAGACCAAGCGCTGGAACCCAAAAATGAAACCGTATATTTTTGGCGCCCGCAACGGGATCTACATCATCGATCTGCAGCAGACCATGCACATGTTCAATGCGGCGTACGATTTTATACTAAACACCGTCGCTGAGGGAAAATCGGTGTTGTTCGTTGGCACCAAAAAGCAGGCCCGGGATGCGATTTATGAAGAAGCCAACCGGAGTGAAATGTTTTACGTGCATAACCGCTGGCTGGGCGGTATGCTGACCAATTTCCAGACCATCAAGAAAAGCATTAACCGGCTCAACCATCTAAACGATATTGAAAATGACGGCTCCATTAACCTCTATCCCAAGAAAGAACGTCTGTTGATGGCAAGAGAACGGGGAAAACTGGATGCCAACCTGGGCGGTATCCGGAATATGTCCAGGCTGCCCGGCGCGATCTTCATTATTGATCCCAAGAATGAAAATATTGCGGTGAATGAAGCCCGGCGGTTAAATATTCCCATCGTGGCGATCGTTGACACGAATTGCGATCCCGATCCGATCGATTATGTAATCCCCGGAAATGATGATGCGATTCGCGCCATTCGACTTTTGAGTGCCCGTATCTCGGATGCCTGCATCGAAGGCAAAGAAATTCTGGCTGAAAAAGAACAGGCCGCGGCGGACAAAGCCCTCCAGGAAGAAAAAGAGAAGAAAGAGGTCTCGGTGAGTGCTGATCTGAAACCAGGTGAGCGTAAAGTGATTTCCAAGGATGGAAAAGGGCCGGTCGTGGAAGTCATCAAGCGCACCGCACCGCCGGCAGTAGAAACTGTCGCGCCGGACGCGGAAACCGCTTCCCCGGAGCCGGTACCGGAATCATAGTCTGCCATACAAAATTACCAGATAAACGTTTCAGGAGAAGATAAAATGTCAAATATCAGTGCGGCAATGGTAAAAGAATTAAGAGAGAAATCCGGGGCAGGCATGATGGACTGCAAAAAAGCCCTGGTTGAAAGTGATGGTAATATCGATAAAGCGGTTGAGTTTCTGCGTAAAAAAGGGATTGCAACGGCGGAAAAACGCTCGGGGCGCTCCCTGTCCGAGGGGACAATCCAGACCTACATTCATATGGGCGGCAAGCTGGGGGTCATGGTAGAAGTCGGATGCGAGACGGATTTTGTAGCCAAAAACGATGATTTTATCGAGTTCGCCCGAAACATCGCCATGCATATTGCCGCGATCAACCCCATGGGCATTTCGGCAGAGGATGTTCCGGCCGAGACCATCGAAAAGGAACTGGAAATCTATAAAAGCCAGGCGTTGGAGATGGGCAAACCGGAAAAGATCGTCGAAAAAATCGCCGAGGGTAAAATCAATAAGTTTTATAAAGACAACTGCCTGATGCAGCAACCCTATGTCAAAGATCCAGATAAGACGGTAACGGATCTTCTGAACGAATTGATTGCTAAAATCGGAGAGAATATTTCCATCAAACGATTTGTCCGCTTCCAGGTCGGGGAGTCATAACGTCGTGCCAACGCCGAGATACGACCGTATCATGCTCAAATTGAGCGGCGAAGCCCTGATGGGCAATCAGGGCTTCGGCATTGATCCGGAGACAATTCAATACGTAGCTGCTGAGGTAAAAAGTGCCTGGGATCTCGGCGTTCAGATTGCCCTGGTCGTGGGGGGCGGAAATATTTTTCGCGGCATTGCGGCCAGCTCTTTCGGCATGGACCGGGCTTCTGCCGACCACATGGGCATGCTGGCAACGGTTATCAACAGCCTGGCCCTCCAGGACGCCCTGGAGAAAAAAGGAATGACAACCCGTGTCCAGACGGCCATTACCATGCACGAAGTCGCCGAACCGTATATCCTTAGACGGGCCGTGCGCCACCTGGAAAAAAATCGGGTTGTTATTTTTGCAGCGGGTACGGGCAACCCATATTTCACCACCGATACGGCCGCCGCATTACGGGCCAATGAAATTCATGCCGATATCTTTTTGAAGGCAACCAAGGTGGACGGGATCTACGATAAAGACCCTGAAAAGCATGAAGATGCCATCCTTATCCGCAAAGTATCCTATATGGACGTCCTGGAAAAACAATTAAAAGTAATGGACCTGACCGCCATTTCCCTGTCCATGGAAAACCGATTGCCACTGGTGGTATTTAATCTGAATACCGCCGGCAATATTCGGCGGGTGATTTGCGGTGATGATATCGGAACCAAAATAGACAACACCTAAAACGAATCAGCGAGGCAAGATGCAATGTTAAACGACCTGTATGCTGAAACCAAGTCGGACATGGGTAAGGCCGTTCAATCATTAAAAAAAGAGCTGGATCGTGTGCGAACGGGCCGGGCTTCTCTTTCTTTACTTGACGGGATCCGGGTGGATTATTACGGCACCCTGACACCACTTGACCAGATGGCCAGCCTGTCAGTTCCGGAAAGCCGGTTGATTACAATTCAGCCATGGGACGCTTCGAGTATCAAGGGCATTGAAAAAGCGATTCTCGCCTCGAGCCTGGGGCTGACACCGTCTTCGGACGGTAAGCTGATCCGGATTGCCATCCCTCCGCTTACCGAGGAACGACGAAAAGAGCTGGTCAAAGTGGTTAACCAGATGTGTGAAGATCACAAAGTCGGTGTCCGTAACGTACGCCGGGATTCCAATGACATGGTCAAGAGCTTTAAAAAAGAGGGTGCTATCTCCGAAGATGAAGCGTTTAAAGCCCAGGATCAGATTCAGAAAATCACCGATGATCACATCGAGAAGATCGACTTGATTTGCAGGGAAAAAGAGAAAGAAATCCTTGAGTTCTAAGCCTGCTTTTCCTTCCTCATCATCCACGACGGACGACCGGCTGCCGTTGCCGGTCCACGTGGCCATCATCATGGACGGCAATGGCCGATGGGCGAAGAAGCGATCCTGGATGCGGGTCAAGGGCCATGAACAGGGCGCTTCGACCGTGCGCACTATTGTTCGTGCCAGCCGAAAGATCGGGATCAAGGTATTGACGCTGTATGCCTTTTCCAGTGAGAACTGGCAACGTCCGGCCAAAGAGATCCGGGCCCTGATGCACCTGCTTAAAAAATTCTTGAAGACCGAAGAAAAAGAGATGGTGGAAAATAACATCCGCCTGCACGCTATCGGCGATATCGATCGTCTGCCGGGGGATGTGGTTCGCCGGTTGAACGCGGTTCAAAGGGCCACTGCCGCTGGCCGGGGGATGCAGTTGAACCTGGCCCTGAGTTACGGCTCCCGGGGGGAGATCGCCCATATGACCCGGTGCCTGGCTGAAAAGGTCCGGGACGGGAATCTCGAACTTAAAGATATTGATGAGGAAATGATATCGAACCATCTGTTTACGGCAGGTTTACCGGACCCGGATCTGTTAATTCGTACCAGCGGCGAGATGCGGATCAGCAATTTCCTGCTGTGGCAGATTGCCTATAGCGAGATTTTCGTGACGGATACGTTGTGGCCCGATTTTACGGAAGAAGAATACCTGTCTATTATCGATGCCTACCGGCAGCGGGAACGCCGGTTTGGAAAAACCGTACCGTCATGATCGATTCACCGAGTCTGCAAAAGGCCTGATATGCACTCAACGCGCTGGATAACCGGTCTGATCGCCGCCCCCTTACTGATTTTTCTCATTGTCATGGAGAACAGCTGGTTTTTTTCCATTTTTGTGGCAGTTGCGACGGTTGTGGCCCTGTGGGAATTCCACCGGATCGTTACCCCGATATCAGAAACCGCAGATTACCGACTCTTTTCTGCCGTGGGGTATGCCACCGGCGTTGCCATGATCCTTGTCGCCGCCACCGCATCCCTTGAAATGATGGCGTTTACTTCATTTGCCGGTTTAATTATTTGCGGTATTATCGCGTTGCCACGGTTTAAAAGCGATCCGGCTGTTTCAGATGCAATCACCCGGCAGATGTTCGGGATTCTGTACATTGCCTGGCCGCTGGGAATGGTTGTCCTCCTGCATGGCGGAGAATCCGGGCGGTTGTGGGTACTTTCGGTGCTGGTGATGATTTTTGCCGGTGATACGGCCGCGTATTATTCGGGGTCGTATCTGGGAAAACACAAATTGTGTCCTTCGGTGAGCCCGAAAAAAACCATCGAAGGGGCGCTGGGAGGGCTGGTTGCCAATCTCCTGGTCGGTATCCTGTTGAAGCTGTTTTTTTTTCCGGATATCGGGTGGGGAGCGATGCTGTTGATGAGCATTGTCGCCGGTGGTGTCGGTCAGGTCGGAGACCTGTTTGAATCGATCCTGAAACGGCGGGCCGGAATCAAAGATTCGAGCGGCATTCTGCCCGGACATGGAGGGATTTTAGACCGCATCGATGCGCTGTTGTTTGCCATTCCGGTGGTATGGATTTTTACGTTGAACGTGATTTGATGATATATTCACGGGTGAATAGATGCCGGACGGTGGGTTTGAAAAAATGATTCCTAAAAAATTAACGGTACTGGGCGCTACGGGATCGATTGGCCGGAACGTTCTGCAGGTCGTCGGCCAGTTCCCAGGCCGGTTTACCATCGGTGCCCTGTCGGCCCAAAACAACATGGCACTGCTGGCAAAACAGGTAGAACAATATCATCCGTCGATGGCAGCCGTGGGCGATGCGCGTCGCGCCGAAGAACTCACAGCGTTGCTGCCGGCGGGGCTGGATGTAGATATCGTTTGTGGTGAATCCGGGTTATGCCGGGCCGCCACCCAGGCGGATACAGACCTGGTTGTGACTGCCGTAGTGGGCGCTGCCGGGCTGCTTCCGACGCTGGCCGCCATCGATGCCGGCAAACAGATTGCCCTGGCCAACAAGGAAACCCTGGTGATGGCCGGGCAGGTCGTCATGGCCCGGGCCGCGACACAGGGCATCGATATTTTTCCCATTGACAGTGAACACAGCGCTGTTTTTCAGTGCCTGGCCGGAAATCGCCGTCAGGATGTGGCCCGTATTCTATTGACCGGCTCGGGAGGGCCGTTCCGGACAATGCCCGCTGACCGATTTGCATCGATTACCCTTGCCGATGCCCTCAATCATCCCAATTGGGAAATGGGACGCAAGATTACCATTGATTCCGCCACGATGATGAACAAGGGGCTGGAAATCATTGAGGCCAGGTGGTTGTTCGATGTTTCCATAGAGACGATCGAGGTTGTGGTGCATCCACAGAGTATTGTCCATTCCATGGTGGCGTTTACGGATGGATCCGTGATCGCTCAGCTCGGGATCCCTGATATGAAAGGGGCCATTGCCTTTGCGCTTTCCTGTCCGGAGCGGTTGAATATCGGTCAACCGGCGCCCGATTTCGCGGCGCTGGCACAGTTAACCTTTGAGCCGCCGGATCCGGACAAATTTCACTGTTTGCGCCTGGCGGCCGTGGCGGGAAAAGCGGCGGGTACCCTGCCGGCCGTGTTGAATGCGGCCAATGAGGTGGCGGTGTTCGCCTTTCTGGAAGGGAAAATCGGATTTACATCCATTCCCGAATTGATCGAATCCATAATGGAAGCACATGCGTGGACGGCAGAACCCTCGCTGGAAGCGATTATTAACGCGGATACCTGGGCGAGACAGCAGTCTGAACGGTTTATCCGGGATTCCATCTGACGAAATACATACAAAGATACGGTTCATATGAATAGTTTATTTGCACTTGTGATTGTGCTGGGTGTTTTGGTTTTTGTCCATGAATTCGGTCATTTTATCGTCGCCCGGCTGTGCGGGGTCGGGGTAGAGAAGTTTTCCCTTGGATTCGGGCCCCGGGTGTTCGGGAAAAAGGTCGGCATGACCGATTATCGCGTTTCGGCGATTCCGCTGGGTGGATATGTAAAAATGGTGGGCGAAGAACCGGATGCGGATATACCAGATGAATTGATCCCCCTCTCTTTTACCCATAAGTCGCTGTGGAAACGGTTTCTTATCGTGGCTGCCGGCCCGGTATTCAACCTGTTGCTGCCCATCGTTATTTTCTTTATCCTCAACCTGACGGTCGGCGTGTTTATTCTTAAGCCGACCGTCGGCGAAGTCAGACCGGATTCTCCGGCCATGCACAGCGGAATTAAAGCCGGCGATGAGATAATCGCCATTGACGGCACGGCCGTGGACAGCTGGACACATATGGCCGAGCTGATCTCCACCAGTAACGGGCGGGCAATCTCGGTGACAGTCCGGCGGAAGGGAGCGGGGAGAATCACCTACGATATACGACCCTCCCGGATTACGGATAAAAATATTTTTGGAGAAGAGGTCCAGCGGTATGTGATCGGTATTTCCCCTGCCGGGGATGCATTTAAACAGCATTTCGGGCTGGTCGGTTCGCTGACCCAGGGGGTTGCGCAGACCGGCCGCATTATAAAGCTAACGGTTCTCAGTGTCGTCAAAATGATAGAGGGCAAGATTTCTGCCCGGAATCTGGGCGGACCGGTGGCCATTGCCAGAATGGCGGGCCAGCAGGCCGAGCATGGGATCGTCAGCCTGATATCATTTATCGCCATGCTGAGTATCAACCTGGCGATTTTAAACTTTCTGCCCATTCCGGTCCTGGACGGCGGACACCTCTTTTTCTTTTTAATCGAGGCCATCATTCGTCGACCGGTGAGTATCCGGACTCGTGAGCTGGCCCAGCAGGCAGGTATTTTTCTCCTGATCCTGCTGATGGTTCTGGTATTTTATAATGATATTATGAACCAGATTACCGGTTGGACCCCCATGGGGGGGTAATTGATATGCAATCCGTGTGGCGTGAATCTCTGCTCCGGCAGATTCCAGGCAAGTAAGGGAAAATAATATGGCGCACCGGCTGGAAATCACTTTAAAAGAGACTTTGATCGATGCCGAAGGTGAAGGGATTCGCCGGAAGGCCCGGGATTATTTTGATCTGGCCCTCGACAGGGTGCGGGTGGTCCAGGTGGTTACGATTGATGCCGATCTGACGGATACGCAGCTGGAAACCATTCGGACAGAAGTTTTCACCAACCCGGTCACCCAGGTGTCGTCCTTCAGCCCGCTGGATATCCCGTTTGACGGGTGTATCTGGGTCGGGTATCGTCCCGGCGTAAAGGACAATCCCGGAGACACGGCGGTGGAGGCTGTTTCGGATGTACTGGGCATCCAGCTTGGGACCGGCGCGGCGATTTACACCTCCCGGCGGTATTGCCTGACCGGTACGGGATTGACCGCTGCGGATATGGATAAAATTGCCGGCGAACTCCTGGCCAATGATATCATTCAGCAATGGCGTGTTTACCTGCCGTCGGACTGGTCTTCCGAAGAGGGCATCGGCCTTATCCTGCCCAAGGTGCGCCTCAATCATCGACCCACGGTCAATACCCTTTCCGTAGACAGCGACGATCTCCTCAGGAAACTGAGCGATGAGCGCAACCTGGCGTTAAATGCCAACGACATTCCCGTGATCCGCGCCTATTTTCAAAACCCGTCCGTACGGGCCGACCGGAAAGCCGTGAACCTGGCAGATCCCACCGATATTGAGCTGGAATATATCTCCCAGGGACGCAGTGACCACTGCAACCACAACTCTTTCAGGGGGAAATTCCGATATGTCGATGCCGAAACCGGTGTAGCGCAGATCGAAGACAATCTTTTTAAAACTTATATCGAGGCCCCCACGCTTGCGCTGAAAAAGAGAAAAAAATGGGTGATGTCGGTTTTGTGGGACAATGCCGGGGTCGGGCGGTTTGACGATGACCATTTTTATGTGATTACCGGCGAGACCCATAATTCCCCATCCAATATGGAAGCGTACGGCGGTGCCATAACCGGGATTGTCGGCGTCTACCGGGACCCGCTGGGAACCGGGAAGGGCGCCCGTCTCATCATGGGCGGATACGGCTATTGCGTGGGGCCGCGGGACTATTCCGGGCCGCTCACACCCCGGCTGTCGCCCCGCCGGCTTCTGGACGGTGTTATTGAAGGTGTCAAGGACGGTGGCAACAAAAGCGGCATCCCCACCACCTTCGGACAGGTCGTATTTCATCCCGGATACCTGGGGAAATGCCTGGTATACGTCACCGCCGTGGGGATGATGCCGGCGACGGCGGCCGGAACCCCGGCCCATGAAAAACGTACCTCGCCCGGCGAACTGGTCATCATGTGCGGCGGGCGTGTCGGCAAGGACGGTATCCACGGCGTAACCGTGTCGTCCGAAAGCTTTTCTGCCACGACACCGGCCGGACATGTGCAGATCGGTGACCCCTATACCCAGAAAAAGATGCATGACTTCCTCCTTGAGGCCCGGGACGAGGGGCTGATCCAGTTCATCACGGATAACGGCGGCGGGGGATTATCTTCCTCAATCGGGGAATCCGCGCGGATTTCCAACGGGTGTGAAATCGATCTGGAAAAAGTTCCGCTTAAATACGACGGCCTTGATCAGTGGGAAATATGGGTATCGGAATCCCAGGAACGGATGACCGTTGCCATCCGGCCCGGGGACCTGGCGCGCTTCATGGAACTCTCCGCCCGGCATGCCGTGGAAAGTACCGTCATCGGCCGCTATACCGATTCAGGTAAGCTTCATATCCGCTACGAGGGCGTCACCTGTGCGTATATTGATATGGACTTCCTGGAGTCCGGCTTTCCCCAATGGGAATTTGATGCGGTCTGGCGGTCGCCGGTTCACCGGGGCCTGACGGAGCCGGTACTCGGTCTGCCCGGAAATTTTTCGACACTGATTGAAGACATGCTGGCCCGGCCCAACATCGCATCCCGGGAATGGATTACGCGCCAGTACGATCATGAGGTCCAGGGCACCAGTATCATCAAGCCGCTGGTGGGCGTGGACCGGGATGTCAACAGCGATGCGGCCGTTATCCGCCCGGTACTGACCTCGGAAAAGGGGATAGCGTTTTCCCAGGCCCTGCTGCCGTCCTATTCGGCCATCGACGCTTACCATATGACCACCTGCACCATTGACGAAGCCGTGCGGCGGGTCCTGGCCGTGGGGGGGGATCTCGATCATATCGGCGGGGTGGACAACTTCTGCTGGCCTGATATTCAATTCCATCCGCAGACCAACCCGGATGGTCCCTTTAAGGCAGCCCAGCTGGTGCGGTCCTGCCGGGCCTTGAAAGAGACCTGCCTGGCCTATGAAATTCCGCTGCTTTCCGGCAAGGACAGCATGTATGTCGATGGGCACCTGCCGGGTAAATACGGTGAAACCCACAAGGTGTCCGCGCCTGAAACCATGCAGTTTTCGGCCATTTCAGTGGTGCCGGATATCAATCGGTGCGTCACCATGGATATCAAGATGCCGGGCGATCTTGTCTATGTGATCGGCGTAACGCGAAACGAACTGGGGGGGTCTGAATATTACGCCCATCTCGGCTATACCGGCCTGAACGTACCCCGGGTACGCTCGTCGGAATTTATCCTGCTGTACCGTGCCCTTGCAGCCGCCATCTCGCAGGATCTGGTGGCATCGGTTCATGGCGTTTATGCCGGCGGCCTGGGCGTTCACCTGGCCCTGATCGCCATGGGCGGCGGCCTGGGCATGTCGGTGGATTTGTCGCGTGTCCCGGCAGGGGGTGCAGTCCGAACAGACCAGGTCCTCTTTTCTGAGTCGGCCGGGCGGTTTCTTGTTAGCATTGATCCTGCCCGCCGATCTGCATTTGAGGCGCTGTTTGACGGTTTACCGGTGGCGGTTGTCGGGCAGGTGGAAGAGAAACCGGATCTGCTTATCCGTGGAATGGATGGTGATCCGGTTGTCGATATACCGGTTCAGCGGCTCAAAGCATCCTGGAAAAAAACATTCGGAGATTTGATATGAACAAGATAAAGGCCCTGGTGCTGACTGGATACGGGTTGAACTGTGACATAGAAACCGCCCATGCCTGCACCCTGGCCGGTGCCGAGGCGACCCGGGTTCATATCAACGCCCTGATCGATGGAAGTGTCCGGCTGGGTGATTTTCAATTGATGGTCTTCATCGGCGGGTTCAGCTGGGGGGATGATCATGGGGCCGGGGTCATCCAGTCTGTCCGGATGAAAACGCACCTGGGCGATGAAATGCAGCGCTTTATCCGTGCGGGTAACCTGGTACTTGGTATCTGCAACGGGTTTCAGGTACTGGTCAATCTGGGGCTTTTACCCGCCCTCGATGGTGATTACCAGCAGCGACGGGTGGCCTTGATCCACAACGACTGTGGAAACTTCCGGGATCAATGGGTTCAGCTTCGGATCAATTCCCGGTCACCGTGCGTTTTCACGCGTAAGATGACCCGGATTGAACTCCCCGTTCGGCACGGGGAAGGCAAATTCTACGCAGAATCTGAAGTGATCGCCGGGCTTGAATCGGGTCACCAGATCGTGATGCAGTACGCCGGAAAAGACGGGAAACCCGCCCATGGCCGGTTTCCCGACAACCCCAACGGATCGGTGAGAGACATTGCCGGTATTTGTGACCCCACCGGCCGGGTGTTCGGCCTGATGCCGCACCCGGAAGCCGATAACCATCCGGCGAGCCATCCGGACTGGTCCCGAAAACGGGCTTCTGATCGCCATCCGGGCGGCCATTATCACGAAAAAGCTGCAGCTCCTGATTCTCTGTCGGGAATCCGGATGTTTCAAAATGCCGTTGATTATTTCAATTAGCGTATCGTTCGGTACTGTTTCAGATTGAGAAGAAATCAGGGCCAGGGGATATCGCTGCAAAACCTCCCGTTAAAACCATAATATTCGTGATGCCGGCCGGAAAACGTTACCGGCTGGGCAGCGCCGCATCAAACAGTGATATCTTTTACCACCCTGATCAATTCGGTGGTACTGAATGGCTTGGCCAGAAAACGGTCGGCACCCAGATCTTCAGCCGCCTTTTTATAATTGGGATTTCCCGAAATAACGATGCATGGCGTGCCGGGATCTTTATGTTTTATCTTTCCCAGGAGCGTGAGGCCGTCCATTTTCGGCATATTAACATCAGTGATAACCACATCCGTCCGGTAGCCATTGTCCAGGTCCTTCCAGGC
>QNYZ01000036.1 GCA_003973265.1 Deltaproteobacteria bacterium
ACCATAAGGAATCGCCGTCGATCTTCATTTGAAGAAAAACGGCATCAATGAAAAGTTGTTTTTACGCGTGACACGAGACCTAACAAAATGACACGTGGCTATATGCGGCATGTATATGGGTGGCTGCTCCTGACGCCGGCGATGATTCTATTAATCGCCTTTACCCATTACCCCACCGTCATTACCGTGATCGACAGCCTCTTCTCCAAGGGTACGGCCATCCGGCCGTCGCATTTCGTGGGGCTGGCCAATTACCGGATGCTGATCGACGACCCGATTTTCTGGAAGGTGCTTGCAAATAACACCTGGTTTGCCATCGGGACGATCCCCACATCCATTATCCTGGCGATCATCATGGCGCTCTTTGTCAACCGGGCCATCCCGGGCCGCTCCCTGGTGCGGATGGCCTACTTTACCCCCACCGTTCTTCCCATGATCGCCGTGGCCAATATCTGGCTTTTCTTCTACTCTCCGGATATCGGGTTGATCGACCAGATCGCCAGGTGTTTCGGCATGGGCGGACACAACTGGCTGGGTGATCCGGCCACGGTACTGCCGGCCCTGATGGTCATGACAATCTGGAAAGAGGCCGGCTTCTTTATGATTTTTTATCTGGCCGCCCTGCAGAATGTATCACCGGAGCTGGAGGAAGCGGCCCGGTTGGAGGGCGCATCCCGCTGGTACTATTTTCGCCGAATCCTTTTCCCGCTGCTGATGCCGACCACGCTCTTTGTCCTGATTAATGCCGTACTCAACTCCTTTAAACTGGTCGACCATCTTTTTGTACTGACCAAGGGCGGCCCTGATAACGCCAGCAACCTGCTGCTCTACTATATTTTTGAAAGTGCCTTTTCCTATTTTGATACCAATTATGCCGCCACTCTGACCGTCATCCTGCTGGGCCTTTTAGCAATCATGGCGCTGATGCAGTTTTACGTCCTGGATAAACGGGTCCACTATCGATGAAACCATCCGTCCCCCCGTCTCTTAATTTTCAAACTATGCTCGAAACCGGCGCAGCGTGGCTGCTGGCCGTTTTGTGGATTGCTCCTCTGGCATATGCTTTCTGGGCGGCGTTTCATCCCAGCGAATACACGATCCACTTCAACCTGTTTGCCCCGCTTACATTAGATCACTTCCGGGAAGCCCTTTCCCAGGCGCCCTCCGGGATGACAGTTGACACTACTATCAAACTCTGATTATCTTTTATGAAACATTCACCCATGGTTTAATCATTTGACGACAGGAGGACCAGATGTCTGAAAAAACCATCCATTCCACGCCATCGGCCTATTCGGGCCCGCTGCTTATTAAGAGTATGCTCCAGTCCCCGCTGATCTATTCCCCCCAGCAGGAAATTGTTTACCGGGATCTGGTGCGGTACGATTACCGGACGTTCAACCGGCGCGTATCTCAACTGGCCGGCGCTCTGGAGGAAATCGGGGTCAGACCGGGGAGTACCGTGGCCGTGATGGACTGGGACAGTCACCGCTACCTGGAATGTTTTTTTGCCGTTCCCATGATGGGCGCGGTGCTGCATACCGTCAACGTCCGCCTGTCGCCCGACCAGCTGATCTACACCATCAACCATGCTGAAGACGACGTTATTCTGGTCAACGAAGAATTCCTGCCGATGCTGGAAGCACTGCAAGACCGGTTTGAAACTGTAAAAAAAATCATTCTGCTGACGGATACGAACACTTCTCCCGATACGTCTCTTTCAATCGACGGGGAATACGAAACACTGCTCGCACAAAGCAATAACAACTACGAATTCCCCGATATGGACGAAAATACCGTGGCCACCATGTTCTATACCACCGGTACAACCGGTTTACCCAAAGGGGTCTCTTTCAGTCATCGCCAGCTTGTTCTGCATACCTATGCGACCTTGTGGGGATTATCCGCTTTTCATTCCCAGGCCGCCATCGATGCGTCGGATGTGTATATGCCGATTACACCCATGTTTCACGTGCATGCCTGGGGTGTTCCCTATCTGATGACCATGCTGGGTGCCAAACAGGTGTATCCGGGACGATACGAGCCGGAAATGTTGCTGGCGCTTCTCGCTAAAGAAAAGGTAACCTTTTCCCATTGCGTTCCCACCATCATGCACATGCTGCTCAGCAGTCCGGCCATCAGGGATATCGATCTTTCCGGATGGAAAGTGATCATCGGTGGCAGCGCGCTCCCCAAGGGCCTTTGCAAAACAGCGCTGGATATGGGAATCAATGCCTACAACGGCTACGGCATGTCGGAAACCTGCCCTATTCTGACGCTGGCCAATCTGAAGCCGCACATGCTGGAATGGGAGGAAGACAAGCAGATCGAAATGCGGTGCAGGACCGGCCTGCCCATCCCCGGCGTAACCATCGAAATCATGGACCCGGAAGAAAATTTCCTTCCCCACGACGGTCAAACGACTGGAGAAGTGGTGACCCGGGCGCCCTGGTTAACCCAGGGATACATCAAAGATCCCGAGAGAAGCGAAGAATTGTGGAGCGGTGGCTGGCTGCACACCGGCGACATCGGTTTTATCGATTCCGAGGGGTATTTACAGATTACCGACCGACTCAAGGATGTCATCAAAACCGGCGGCGAATGGGTCTCATCCCTGGAACTGGAAGATATCATCAGTCAGCACGAGGCGGTCAGCGAAGCGGCCGTCATCGGCATACCGGACGAAAAGTGGGGTGAGCGGCCCCTGGCTCTGGTTGTAATAAAGGAAAGCCACAAGGGGCAGGTGAATCCGGATGAACTAAAGCTGTTCTTCATGCAATACGTCAATGATGGCACCATCCCCAAATTCGGGATTCCGGAAAAAGTAGAATTTGTCGAATCGATTGCCAAAACAAGCGTAGGGAAAATAAACAAGAAATACTTACGCAGCCAGTATCAATAGGTGCGGGTTCTTTTTCATTTCTGATAGAGCGACAGGAGAAACGGCCGGCGGCATTCCGGCCAACCGGTTACAGTTCATAGCCGCCCAGCAGGATCAACCCTTCGATCATCTCCTTTAACGCACCTGCTTTTGCGGGATGGTATGGTGCTGACTGGTCCCGGAGCACTTCAATCCAGTGTGCCAGCCAGCCCACGTCCCTGTTACTGTAAAAACAACTCATCACCTCACAGTTTAAGAATAAACTACGATAATCCATATTCGCCGAGCCAGCCATCGCCAGCGTCCGGTCAAAAACCAGGGCCTTGGCATGGACCATTTTATCGGGGAATAACCAGACCCGGGCACCGACCTTTACCAGTTCACGCAGGTAACGGTTGCGGGCAATATCGGCGAGGCGGTGGTTGGACCTTGCCGGTAATATCAGTTCAACGTCAACACCTCGCAGAGACGCGAGTTTAAGGGCTTCATGGATTCCGGAATTCGGAATAAAATAGGGCGTTACGATCAGGATACGTTTTTCGGCCGCATAGCAGGCCGTCAGAAAAGCTGCATAAATCGGGTCATCGGCCACATCCGGCCCGGACGGGACCACCTGAATGCGGCTGTCTCCGCACGATGATGTGGGGGACATGCGGTACACTGCCGGGGCCGGTCCCTCAACAGCAAACTGCCAATCCGCCTCAAAAATGGTTCGATAGGTCGATATCACCGGCCCCTGCTGGCAAAAACTGAGATCGATCCAGCAATCGGCCGGACAATGTGGCCCCAGGTATTCAACCGCCAGATTTCTTCCGCCGGTCCAGACCTTTTTCTGATCCACGATAACCATTTTTCTGTGATTGCGCAGGTTCGTTCTCCCCCGCAGCGGCCGGTGCAACACGGGAATAAACCGGGCCACCTCTCCCCCGTTTCGAATAAGCGGATTCAAATCACTTTGGGCTGTTTTGAAGGACCCGACACCATCCAGCAACAACCGGACCTGAACACCCTGGGCCGCCTTTTCCGTCAACCGGGATAAGACCGCCTTCCCCACCGGATCGTCTCCCAGAATAAAGATGGCAATATCAATGCTTTCCCGTGCACTACCAAGCAAATCGCTTAGCGCCTGCCAGGCGGCCTGTCCATTTTGATGAAACTGGACAGCATTGTTTTCGCTGGACGGAGAAATGCCAAGAGACGTCAGGAGTGAATGGACCGGGTGGGGATGGGCCTCCGGTGATTCCGGCAGATGGATCTGTGCCTTTCCTGCAATCCTGGTCACGATCTTAAGCTTACGTTCACCAAAGGCCAGATAAAGCGGAATACCGATCAGGGGCACAAAAACAATCACCAGAATCCAGCCCATGGAGACCGCGGGTTTACGGGGGGTGCGCAGTATCTGGGAAATCAGGATGACGGCCAGAAGGACAGTAACTATCGTGGACAAATGAAGCAGTAGCGGCCAGATGTTGCCAATCATCGAATGCAGTCCGGACGTTGTGTGGGGCATCTTGTTTTTCCCTTGATGGAAAACTGTCGGATTAGTGGTCGACCGTTACAAAAAGGCTGATCAGGGTAAGAATGGTGCATCCAGCCAATGCCAGACTATATGCTTTGATCAGCCATCTCGGTGTCATGTCCAGATCAAGATCTTCCATGCGTAGATGTAAATGACTATACCGCCAGGCGGCCTGCAGAAAAGAGACCGTGCTGAATGAAAGCAGAATCGTGGCAATGGCCAGCAATACCCACGGTGGGATATCACCCTTTAAAAATTTTTCGATCCCCAGTCCGGCCGCAAAGGTTGAAACGCCCGTTCTCACCCATGCCTGGTAGGTTCTCTCGTTGGCCAGAACAGTCCGATCCAGTGCCAGCTTGACCGAATCCGTTTTCAAAGCTTGCGGGTTGATTTTATTTTTTTCAGATGACCGGCCGTGTTGTATGTTCATTTATTATTCCCTGTCAGTTGCTGTTAAGGGATCATATCACCTTCAGATATAGATTACCCATCTTACCAGACAATATCAAGAACGGGATAAAAGATACGAAACGATTGACACCTCTTATTCCACCGGACGACGAAATACCTGGCACGGAAAGACCTGCTAAAAAAATGGCTTGAAGTGACAATATATAATTGAGTACATTTAATGAGGCAAGAGGAAATGTGCCTTTAAATCCGCGGAAGTGAGGGGAAAATCAATGACGAGAACCAGGGCGCTGTTTTTCGGCATGACCACCATCGACTGTATCTATCTGGCCGACCAGCCGCCCGGTTGCAACGAAAAGATCGTGGCGGACCGGCAACTGATCTGTGCCGGCGGCCCCGGTACCAACGCGGCCATGACCTTCAATGCCCTGGGCGGAAAGGCCACGCTCATCAGCTGCCTGGGTTTGCATCCATTGGCATCGGTTGCGCACAATGAGCTAAAACTCCACGGAGTCGATCATATGGAGCTTTGCCCGGAGTTTTCATCGGTTCCCACGATGTCGTCGATTCTTGTATCAAAAGACACCGGTGACCGGTCCGTGGTTTCGGTCAATTCAAATCCTATCCAAAGCCATTATCCGGACATGACGAAAATATCCCTCCACGGATATACCGCGGCGCTATTTGACGGGCAGTATATGACACTGGCGACCGCCCTGGCCGGCGCCTGCCGTCAGGCCGGCATTCATACCGTTCTGGATGGCGGCAGCTGGAAGCCGGGCACCGAAAAATTGATTCGCCATATTGACACGGCGATCTGTTCATCAAACTTCATGCCACCGGGCATTTCGGATTCTGAAAATATTCTGATATGGCTTCAAAACCGGGGGGTTTCAGAAGTTGCGATCACCCGGGGCGCCGGCCCGATCCTGGCGGCTGAAAACGGAACGCGGTTTGAGGTATTGCCCCCGCAAATCACTTCGGTTCGGGACACATTGGCCGCCGGCGATATCTTTCACGGCGCGTTTACCTATTACTATTCAAAAAATCCGGCCGGAAAATTCAGCGACCATCTGAAAAAGGCCGCGGTGATTGCCGCCGGATCATGTATCCATTTCGGGCCCCGGAAGTGGATGAACGATCTGCCTGCAGGGTGATCAATTATCGGTATCAACGTAAAGCAGAACAACCAGTGGCCCTGGGACCACGGCCTATTCAACCCAGTCAAAGGTCCGGTCCACGGCTTTCTGCCATCCACGGACCCCTTTTTCACGATCCACCGGTTTCATATCGGGCTGCCAGGTTTTATCTTCGGCCCAGTTTTGTCGCAATGATTTCAGATCCGTCCAGTACCCAACAGCCAACCCCGCCGCATAGGCCGCGCCCAGGGCCGTGGTTTCGGCCACTTTGGGACGAATCACCGGGACATTGAGGATATCGGCCTGGAACTGCATGAGCAGTTCATTGGCCACCATGCCGCCGTCTACTTTGAGGTGGGTCAGGTCAATGCCGGCATCTTTGTTCATGGCATCGACAATATCCATGGTTTGATATGCACAGGCTTCGAGTACGGCACGGGCCACATGGCCCTTGTTGACAAAGCGGGTGAGCCCGGCAATCACCCCGCGGGCATCCGGGCGCCAGTACGGGGCAAACAGGCCGGAAAACGCCGGCACAATATACGCGCCGCCATTGTCATCAACAGTCTGCGCCAGGGTTTCCACCTCCGGTGCGCTGGCGATAAGCCCCAGGTTGTCCCGCAGCCATTGCACCAGCGCCCCGGCCATGGCTACGGACCCTTCCAGACAATAGACCGGCTTTTCACCGCGGATCTGATACCCCACCGTGGTGAGCAGGCCGTGGCGGGATACGACCGGTGTCTCACCGGTGTTGAGCAGGAGAAAACAGCCGGTCCCGTAAGTGTTTTTGGCCTCGCCCGCGTCAAAACAGGCCTGGCCCACCAGGGCGGCCTGCTGGTCACCCACGGCGCCGCACACGGGAACGGCCGCGCCCAGGGCGCTCTCTTTCGATGTCAACCCCCAGGGAACGGTATCGACGGATGGAACGATGGTCGGCAGCATTTGGCGGGGAATCTCCAGGGCGTCCAAAATTTCTTCGTCCCAGGCAAGGGCTTTTAAATTCATCAGCAGGGTACGGCTGGCGTTGGACACATCGGTGACGTGGGCGCCGCCGTTCGGCCCGCCGGTGAGCCACCAGATAATCCAGCTTTCAATGGTGCCAAAGAATGCGTCGCCGGATCTGGCCGCCGACTTTGCCTCGGGGACGTGGTCGAGGATCCATCGGATTTTAGGCCCGGAAAAGTAGGTACTGACGGGCAGCCCGGTTTTTTCCCGGAACCGGTCCGGTCCGGATTCGCCGGCCAGCTGGCGGCAGATTTTATCGGTGCGGGTACACTGCCAGACAATGGCGTTGTAAAAGGGCCGGCCGGTGCGTTTGTCCCATACCACCGTGGTTTCCCGCTGGTTGGTGATCCCGATGGCGGCAAGGGCATCACCGGCGATTCCGGCATTTTTCAGGGCCCCGGCGATGACTTTTTCGGTGTTTTTCCAGATCTCCATGGGGTCGTGTTCGACCCACCCCGGCTTGGGAAAAATCTGCGCGTGTTCCATCTGCTCCAGACCGATGATCCGTCCCTCGTGGTCAAAGATAATAAACCGGTTGCTTGTCGTCCCTAAATCAACCGCGCCGATGTATTG
This sequence comes from Deltaproteobacteria bacterium, assembly GCA_003973265.1. Lineage (GTDB taxonomy): Bacteria > Desulfobacterota > Desulfobacteria > Desulfobacterales > QNYZ01 > QNYZ01. The sequence continues at coordinate 7,529 of QNYZ01000036.1, forward strand.
ATTCCCGATGGTTCGATTCATGGGGTTCCTCCTTCGGTAGGTGTCCATTGTATCCGGTTTTCATTCATCCCCAGCCCGGCCGGTGCGATGCCCAGCGCAAGGCCCAGCAGCTGCGGATATAAAACCGCGGGGATCGGCGGGGCATGCGGAAGGGTTTCCAACCGTACCTGATCGAATTGATGCTGACAATAGGTGCAGGCCGTGCAGATCATATCCGCCCCGGCCTGATCGGCATCCTCGATTTTTTTCTGCATCAGCCGGGTCGATATTACGCGGTTTTTTTCCCACAGGGGCGCTCCGCAGCAGTTGAGCCGCAGGGGCCAGTCAACGGCCGTGGCACCGGTTACGGCAATCAGGTCTTCAAAAATCGTTGGTGCCTGGGGATCGTCAAACCCGACAATATTAGCCGGCCGCAGGGCATGGCAGCCGTAATGAGCGGCAACCCGGATGTCCTTTTGAGGGTGAACCACGGCCGTGGCGACAGCAGCCAGGCCGAGGTCCTCCTTTAATACCTGCAGAAGATGCCGGACCCGGATGCCCGGTTTCCAGCGCAGATTTTCTTTTCTCAGGATCGCGTTGACCCGGCGGCGCAGCACGCGGTTTTCCCCGAGCCAGTACTGGGCATGCCGGAGGTTTCCATAGCAGCACTGGCACGGCGTCATCAGCGGTGCGCCGATCTGATCGGCCAGCGCCAGGACCCGGGCCGAGGATAATAACGACGCTTCCAGATGCTGATGCCGGACGGGATAGCCGCAGCAGTTGAATTCAGAATCGACCAGATCGATGCCGAGCGCTTTAAATATCCCGCGCGTGGCGCGGTCATAGGCCGGCAGCCAGGCCGGAATTTTACATCCGGGAAAATAGACATATTTCATGGGGCGGCCTCCGGGGCTTCCTCTTTCGGCCGGTGGGAAATCGATTGCGAATCCAGGTGATGAACGGTGTCAGGATAAAACCGCCGGTAGGCGATATTTCTCAATTCATAGAGGACGTCGGCCACCCGGACGCCCTGGGGGCAGTGTTCCTGGCACATATAGCAGGTGACGCAATTCCACACCATCCGTGCGCCCAGAGCATCGTCGGCCATCTGAAGGCGCAGCAGGTTCATAATCTGCTGGGGCGTCAGGTCGAGTTCCCGGGCCGGATCGTCGGCGGCTTCCACCACCGGGCAGACCGTTGTGCAGATCGTACACTGGATGCATCCCCTGAATGTTTCCGGCCGGTCGGTCAGATGAATTGCCGGAAAGGTTTTCTTGAAAGACGGCCCGGATGCGACCGATCGTTCCGACGCCAGGTGTGCCCATTCATGGGCCGGCTTTTTCATGATCCAGTGGTGGGCCTCGGTAAATCCCTGTCGCCGCAGGTCCTGCTTCGATGCCTGCCAGATATCTTTCAAATCGATTCCCGACGGGCAGACCTCCGTACAGCGACCGCAGTCGGTACAGATGAAGCTGCCTTCGGCCAGGAGCGCGGCCTCGGCCTCAGATCCGTGCCGGTGGCGGACATGACGTGCGAACCCGGCCAGTTTTTCCGATGGCAGAATGGTGATGTTGTCGATCAGTAACTGGATGGGAGCTACCTTGCAGTGCAGGCTGCAAATGCCGCAATGGGTACATGCGTCCAGCCCAAGCGCACGTCGGTTGGCCAGCTGGGCGGGGGAAACGGTATCGGTAGTACGGCTGCCGCAAATCAGCAGGTTGACCGGTGTGGCAATCAGATGGAAAAATTTGCCGAACGGCAACCAGGCCAGGGCGGCAAAGGCGGACAGGAAATGGATATACCACAGCCAGGTATCCATACGAATACGGTTAAAGCGCCGGGCCACCGGCCGGATGAACCGGGCCACGGGATAACTCATAAAAGCTGATACCGGGCGGGAATGACAGGAAATGCAGTATTCGTCGTGCGTTTCATACCCCTCGGCAAGTACGGCCGGATCGTCGGTGTCGACCGGGTTTTCAAAAACCACCCCGTATTGGGACGCCCAGTACGCCCGGAGCGGGGCCAGTATTTCCTCGTCGTCTTCGTCCAGGTACTCGTCCACCATCTCGTTGAAGATCGGTTCCGAAACGATCTGGACGGCCTCAAGCATCATACCGGAAACAATGACCATACCGATGAAAAAAAGGGTAAAGGTATCCATGGCGCGGGTCATCTGGCGCAGCCGATGGCCGGCCACCCGGCGAATCATCGCAATCCCCGCCCCGGCCAATACCATCAGCCCGAATAGATCGCGGAGCCACAAAAAGGGGTTGAGCGTCGATTCATAATCCGGAAAAAAAGTACGCGTCAGCGGATCGTCGAGGGCATGCATCAGAATCAGCAAGATCATTCCGTAAAACAGGCAGATATGCATAATCCAGCGCCAGAAGCTCTGGTGGAGGATATTGAGCTGCAGCAATACGTCGGTAATAAATATGCCGATCAGCTTGAAAACCCGGCGGCTGACCAAGGCGCGAATCGTCTGGCCGGTGGCAGCCGTGATTCGGGCGCCCACGGTCAGGGTATCGGTTTCCGGGCCGATGCGGAGGGTTACCCATCTTTGCGTCCGGAAAAGGATGCCTGCCACACAAATCCCCAGCGCCAGATATAGTGAAATGGTAAATATCATTTTGAATCGGTGTTGTTTCTACTCCGTTACCCGTTGTCGCAAATGATTTTTTCTAATGAGCCCCACGGGTAGAGATCATCCGGAAATAAACCGCTGGAAAGCGTTAACAGCCGCGAACGCGGTGGTGATCCCAAGGCCGGCCCCACATTTTTGCCGGACCCAGTCCTGGTGGGCCAGGATCGATCCGGCGGCGAACAGGCCGGGGATTGCCGGGTGCCGGTTATTATTCAGCGGCCGCCATTGATCGTCGGTGGTGATGCCGAACCGGTTGATCGGATGCCCCCTCGGATCGAGAAACGATTTTTGGTGCCACTCGGAACGGGTGACCGGTTGAAACACCGGCAGGTTGAACAGGGTCTCACGAACCGATTTGCGATCTGTGGTCAGCCCCCCGCCGATGAACCGGCCACTGGCCAGAATGGCCCCTTTGGCCGTGATAACGCGCCGCAGGTGGTCCCGGCCGACATCAAAGCGGAAGCCGTTTCGGCCCTGTTTATCAACCGCGGTTATTTTTTGCTGATAATGGGTACGGACAAAAAGGCGGGGCAGGGCCTTTTCAAAGGCCGCTTTTATCCGCAGCCCGCCGATGGCCGGCGGCATGGTCGGGATCTCAAATACCGGCCGGTTCAGTTGTTTCTGCAGATCTTCAAAGACCGCCATCGGCCGGTACATCCCCAGAATCGCCGGCAAAGCCACATATTCGGCCGAATGGATGTGGGGCGCTATCTCGCCGGCCAGCTGGGCCCGGCATTCGGGGCTTTCAAGAGACAGGGCCATATGCTCGGGCAGCAGCTCGCCGGATGTATCGGGAAACGAAATCCGCCGGGTCGTGAGGTTCGGCCAGGTTTTATCAAGTGTTTCAACGATCTGTCTGCCGCTGAATCCCTTGAGCCCGTGAAAATCAACCACCAGGCAAGACGCCTTTTCAGCCAGGGCCCGGACGCCGTTTTGAACCGTGGCCGGCACGGCATAAGTGGTTTTAAGGGTACCGGTCGGTGTGATCATGGCGAGGTTCTTCCCGGGCTCGGTATAATAGGGCAGACCATGGGCCGCTAAAAAAGAAACAAAGCCGGAAAGCGCAGACTGTATATCCTTTTTATCTAAAAAGGCGTACGGGTGCCGGGGGTGTTCTGCAACCAATGCCCCGATGCCGTCAAAGGGACGATCCCATATGCGGCCGTCTTCAACCGGGTGGACGCCCAAAAGATCGAGAAAGCCGCTGGCAAAGCCCAGTTCCCCGGCCCGGCCCACCTGTACCGTATCTATTCCAAGATTTGCGGCAAACAGCGCGGCGGCCATGCCGGTGATGCCCGATCCGATCACCAGTAGATCGCAGCTTATTTCCGGTAAATTATCCATAAAGTCGTTTTTCGATGACGAAGCGTACAAAATCCGCCGGACGCGTTCGCGTCATGTTATGCGTTAACGCGTCCGGATGGGCCCCCGCCTGCACCCGGTTTATCCGGTTGCCCTTTCGGATCGTTTAGTTCAAGGCCAAAGAGGCCGCAATGCATGGCTTCCTGCAACTGGGCCTGAATCAGCGGGACGTCCCACAATAACGGATGCTGGCCGCGCCAGCGTTCACTTAAAAACTGATGGAGGTTGACGATCCCCTCGTTTTTTTTAAAAACGCCCCGATCGTACAGATGGGCGGTGAGGCGCTGGCTGCAGAAAGCACCCTGGCAGGGCCCCTTGCCGACCCGGCTGCGCAGACCGATGGCTTCCAGTGTGGGGGTGATGTTTAATCGGCCCATGTTGCGGATGATCTGATCGACCGTATGCCGGGAGACCATTTCGCATTCGCATAATAACAGGTCCGTGGGATCGTTTTGTTTCATCCATTGATGCGGGGCCAGCCCCGGCTCGGTCCATTGTCCATCGGTGGAGGCCGGCAGCGGTTCGGTACAGGTCTGGCACGCCGGATCAATCCCCAGCCTTTGGCATACCAGATTGGCTGCTTTTTCGGCCATGAATCGATACGTGGTCAGTTTACCGCCGGTAATGGTGATGAAATTATCCACATGGTCGCGGGTATGATCGATGAGAGCATACCCCCGGCTCACCTTCCGGTCGTCACCGCTGTTTGCGTCGCCCACCAGCGGCCGGACGCCGCAATAAGCCCGGATATAGCGGGTGGTTTCAAGAACCGGTATCATCATGGCACCTTCTTCGATGATGTGATCGATTTCCTCGATCTCCGGATAAATATTGTCGGGCGTTTCGGTGCGGACCGACGTCGTTCCGAGGATCGATACGGTGCCGCCCGGCACGAGAATATCGGCATCCGTGGCCAGGCGCAGCCGATTGACCACCCGCCGGGTGATCCGGCTCTGGGTAACCAGCAGGCTGCCCTTGGAATAGATCATCGGGATGGAAATACCGGCCTGCGCGGCCACCTGGTCGGCCCAGGCGCCGGCCGCATTGACCACGATCTCGGCCCGGACCGTATATTCCCGGCCCGTTCGGGTGTCGACCAGGTGAACGGCCGTTATTTCCGACTGTTTAACGGTCAATCCCGTGACACGGGTAAAGCGAAAAAACCGGGCGCCCTTGTCCACCGCCTGGGCGATATTGTCGAGGGTCAGGCGGAAAGGATCGATGGCAGCGTCATCCACAGCATAGGCGGCAATGAGCCTGTCCGACAGGGCCGGCTCCATTTCCCGGGCATCGGCCAGATCGACGGCACGGGCGGAAATGCCGCTTTGGGCGCATAGTTGGGGGAAATCGGCAATATATTTTTCATCATCACCCGCAACCGCCACAAACAGACCGCCGCAGGTATCGATACAATGGGGGGCCAGCTTTTTGAGAATATGGTTTTCTTTCCGGCATTCCACCGCCGAGGCCGGGTCGGACTTGATATACCGCGCGCCGCTGTGCAGCAGGCCATGATTGGCACCCGACGCCCCGGCCGTCAGGTCTTTCTGCTCGACCAGGATACATCCAATCCCGCGCAGGGTTAAATCCCGGACCAGGCCGGCACCGGTTACCCCCGCACCGATAATCAGGACCTGGGTGTGGATAGGCGGCTGGCATGATCCGGGTGTGTTCAAAATCGACATCGTATCACGGCTGATTTTTCTATTGCGAAAATATAATTCTCATGCTACCTATTTTACCGTCTAATTCAACTAGTTCAACAGGCATCTTTCGGTTATTTTAACGCATTCGGACAGATTTGTCACCATTTATTTTCTAAAGTAAACATATTTTACAATTTATTTTCGAAAACGAACACATGATCCCTGAAATACTCATAAAGGATGGCGTACCATGAATCAGGTTCCGGAAAAACGGGATCGGGATAATCCTGAGACAGCCCCGACTTCTCCGATTATGCTAAATGGCCGCCAGGCACCGGTTCGGCAGCGGCAGCAGGCAATTTTGAAACTCGTTCGGGATAAGGGATATGTAACCAACGAATCGTTGGCACGCCATTTTTCGGTGACCCCCCAGACCATTCGGCGCGATATTAATTCCCTGTGCGACAACGGCTGGCTGCAGCGCTACCATGGGGGCGCCGCCCCCGCGTCGAGCATTGAAAACGTGGCCTATAACGACCGGCGGATTATCTGCCTGGAAGAAAAACAGCGGATCGGCGAGATGGTGGCTGCTCAGATTCCCGAAAAAGCCTCGCTTTTCATCAATATCGGCACCACCACTGAAGAGGTGGCCAAAGCGCTTTGCGGCCACCGCCACCTGCGGGTAATTACCAATAATATCAATGTGGCGGTTATTCTCAGCAAAAACGAAGATTTCGATATCATGGTCACCGGTGGAAAGATTCGCAACCGGGATTGCGCCCTGTCCGGCGAGGCCACCGTCGATTTTATCCGGCAGTTCAAGGTCGATTACGGGATCATCGGTATCAGTGGGATCGATTCGGACGGCTCGCTGATGGATTTCGATTATGGCGAAGTTCGGGCAGCCCGGACGATCATCGACAACTCGCGCCGGGTATTCCTGGTGGCCGATCATACCAAGTTCGGCCGCAAGGCCATGGTGCGTCTGGGCAATATGACCGAAATTGATGCCTTGTTTACCGACCGGGAGCCACCGGTACCCGTGGTGAAGATGATGAAAAACGCCGGCGGGCAGATCTATACAATCGAAAAATTGCCCCGGGGAAAATAGCGATAAAGAACATTCAGGGATTAATATTTTCGCTTGCGAAAATATTAATCCCTTGGTATCTGTAAATACAGGGAACAAACACCTGAGGCGAACGCCATCGTATGCGAAAGGAAAGCCTTCCCCATGGGTCTGACATTAAAAGATGTCGATAAGGTTGTCGGCCGGGAAATTTATCTGAAAGATATCAACCTGCATCTGGAGCCGGGTTCACGCAACGTCATCCTGGGGCGGACACTGGCCGGCAAAACCACGCTGCTGCGGATCATGGCCGGGCTGGACCGCCCCGGCCGGGGACGGATTCGGGTCGGTGAAAAAGACGTAACCGGCGTGTCGGTCCGCAAGCGCAACGTGGCCATGGTTTACCAGCAGTTTATCAACTACCCTTCCCTGTCTGTTTTTAATAATATTGCCTCACCTTTGAAGCTGGCCGGTCTGAAAAAAGATGAAATCAGCCGGCGCGTAAATGAAACCGCGGCGATGCTTCATATCGAGGACCTGCTCGACCGTCTTCCCGCCGAGCTTTCCGGCGGTCAGCAGCAGCGCGTGGCCATTGCCCGCGCCCTGGTCAGAGAAACCGACCTGCTGTTAATGGATGAACCACTGGTCAATCTCGACTATAAGCTCCGCGAAGAACTGCGAATCGAACTTCAGGAAATTTTCGTCCGGGGAAGGGCGATCGTGGTTTATACCACGACGGAACCGACCGAAGCCCTGATGCTGGGCGGAAATGTCATCGTCATGGATGAGGGCCGCATCCTTCAAACCGGTCCGACGCCGGAGGTATATCGCCATCCGGCATCGATCCGGGTGGCGGAAGTTTTCAGCGACCCCCCGATTAATTTTTTAAAGGGCACAGTGGCATCCGGTTCCGTGCAGATCGGCGAGCGGATGACCATTCCCCTGCTGGGTCATTTGAGAGCGCTGGGCGATGGCGCTTATACGTTCGGCGCCCGTTCCAACCACCTTTTCCTGACGCCGAACAACGAAGACGATGTTAAAATTCCGGCCAGGGTGGAATTAACGGAAATCAACGGGTCGGAAACCTTTATCCACGCCCGATATGATGACTTCAGGCTGGTGGTCCAGGAAAAGGGGGTTCGCCATGTGGCCATCGGGAGCGACATCGATATCTATGTCAATCCTGCCGGTTTTTTTGCCTATGATGCCGACGGCATCCTGGCGGCGGCACCTGCGTAAGCGGTTTTTTGAAAAATAAAACCTTAAATTGAGCGAGAGAGAAATCGCGCCATTCAGCAGCAAGGAGATGGAAATGGCTCGCATCGAGCTGAGTAAAATTGCCCACAGCTACCACCCGAACCCGGCGGAGCCGGCCGACTATGCCTTAAAGCGGATCCACACCGTCTGGAAAGACGGCGGTGCCTACGCGCTGTTGGGGCCGTCGGGCTGCGGGAAAACAACGCTGCTCAATATCATCTCCGGCCTGGTAACGCCCAGCCGGGGGCAGGTGCTTTACGATGATCGGGACGTCACCCCGCTGCCACCGGAAAAGCGGAATATCGCCCAGGTTTTCCAGTTTCCCGTCCTCTACGACACCATGTCGGTATACAATAATCTGGCGTTTCCCCTGCGAAACCGGAAGATGAGTGACGCCCGGATCAAAGAACGCGTCCTGGAAGTGGCCGACAGCCTTGATTTGACGCCTTTTCTTAATAAGAAGGCCGCCGGGCTGGCGGCGGATGCCAAGCAGAAAATTTCCCTGGGCCGAGGCCTGGTAAGAAGCGATGTGGCGGCGATTCTTTTTGATGAACCGCTGACGGTCATTGATCCCCAGATGAAATGGGAGCTGCGCCGCAAGCTCAAGGAGATCCACGAGCAACTCAAACTGACATTCATTTACGTAACCCATGATCAGACGGAAGCACTGACCTTTGCCGACCAGGTAGCGGTGATGTTTGAAGGGGAGATCGTCCAGCTCGGGTCCCCTCAGGATCTTTTCGAAAATCCCGAACATCGGTTCGTCGGCTATTTCATCGGCAGCCCGGGAATGAATTTTCTAAAATGCACGATCGAGGGAGCCAGCGCGCACATCGACGGCGCCGGCTGCATCGAACTTGCACCGGAAATCGCCGAAAAGGGACGAAAGGCCGATGGAAAACTGGAGATCGGCATCCGGCCCATGTACCTTAAGATTCACACCCGCTGGACCAAAGGCATGCTCAAGGCCGGAGTGAAAGGGGTTGAGGATCTGGGTAGTTACCGGATTGTCACCCTGGATGTGGCCGGAAGAACGTTAAAGGCCATGCTCTCCGAGAGCGAAGCCGTACCCGAAGGAACGGTGGGCGTTTCTTTTCCCCGCCAGTGGATCCGGCTGTTCGAAGATGGCTGGTTAATCAAATAAAGGAGTCAATGCATGGAGAAATGGCCCGATAACAAGGCCTGGCTGCTGGTATTGCCGGTGTTTGTCATTGTTGCCTTCAGTGCCATCATACCGCTGTTAACCGTGATCAACTATTCGGTTCAGGATATCTTCGGACCGGGGCAGAGCGTATTTGTCGGGGTCGACTGGTTCCGGGAAATGCTGCAGGACTACCGGTTGCGCGAAGCCCTCTGGCGGCAGTTTCTCTTTTCCGGCCTTGTCCTGATTATCGAGATCCCGCTGGGCGTGCTCATCGCCCTGGCCATGCCGAAACGGGGGTGGAAAGCCTCGGCTGCGCTGGTCACCCTGGCATTACCGCTGCTGATTCCCTGGAATACCATCGGTACGATCTGGATTATTTTCACCCGTCCGGATATCGGTCTGCTGGGTGCCGTAATCAACAATCTGCTGGGCATCCCGTTTGACCATACGGCCAGCCCTCTTGATGCATGGATTACGGTGATGCTGATGGAAGTCTGGCACTGGACCCCGCTGGTCGCCCTGCTGGCCTATTCGGGATTGCGTGCCATCCCGGAAGCATACTACCAGGCCGCCCGGATTGACGGCGCCTCCGCCTGGTCTACTTTTTTGTATGTCCAGCTCCCCAAGATGCGGGGCGTCTTAACCATCGCTTTTCTGCTCCGCTTTATGGACAGCTTTCTGATTTACGCGGAACCGTTTGTTCTAACGGGGGGCGGACCCGGAAATTCAACGACCTTTCTCTCCCTCTACCTGGTCAAAATTGCCCTGCTGCAGTTTGACCTGGGGCCGGGCGCGGCATTTTCGCTGATCTACTTTATCATCGTTCTGCTGTTCAGTTTCATCTTTTATCAGGCCCTGCAACGTGTCGGCAAAGGAGAAACCGTATGAAAGTAAGGAAACGAAGCATCGCTCTGGGCATCTACTATTTCCTTTTGCTGCTGCCGATTTACTGGATGCTCAACATGTCTTTGCGGACCAACGCCAGTATCCTGGCTACGTTCTCGCTTTTTCCCACCGACTTCACGTTGGAAAACTATATCAAAATTTTCACCGACGCATCCTGGTACATGGGATATGTCAATGCAATTATCTATGTCGGTATGAACACGGTCATTTCCCTGACCGTGGCCCTGCCGGCGGCCTACGCGTTTTCCCGCTACCAGTTTGTCGGCGACAAACAGATGTTTTTCTGGCTGCTGACCAACCGCATGGCGCCGGCGGCGGTTTTTGCACTCCCTTTTTTCCAGCTCTACTCCTCGGTGGGTCTGCTCGATACGCATATCGCGGTAGCGCTGGCCCATTGTCTGTTTAACGTGCCGCTCTCCGTCTGGATCCTCGAGGGGTTCATGTCGGGGGTTCCCAGGGAGATAGATGAGACCGCCTTTATCGACGGGTACAGTCTTCCCCGGTTTTTTATCACGATCTTTATTCCACTGATCAAAGCCGGGGTCGGCGTAACGGCTTTTTTCTGCTTCATGTTCAGCTGGGTGGAACTGCTTCTGGCCCGAACCCTGACGGTGACCAACGCCAAACCGATCTCGGCCATCATGACGCGTACCATCAGCGCCACCGGGCTGGACTATGGCCTGCTGGCCGCCGCCGGTATTCTGACGATTCTACCGGGAGCGCTGGTCATCTGGTTTGTGCGCAATTATATGGCCAAGGGATTTGCCCTGGGAAGGGTGTAGGGATTGGTGGCTGAAGTATCTCAAATAACACGCAGATCACAATTGTAATTAAAGTATTAACAGCACAAAACGATTTCCGGAAACAGGAAATCGTCAATTAAAGGGGTTTTCACGATGACGTTCACTTTGAAATGGATGGAATGGACCTTACCGACGGCGATTTTCTGCGGGACAATTTTTTTGACCGTAATCGCTATGACAATCTGGCAGACGGTATCGCCCTCCATGGAACGCCGTGGGTTTTTACCGATCCCGACGACACCGGGTGACCGGCTCTTTATCGGCATCCTGTCGAGCTGTTACCTTTTCCTGGCCTGGGTCGGATTCACCCAATGGAATCTCTGGGTTCTGCCCGCCATTATTCTCTGCTGGATTCTGGTGGTAATGCGCTGGGGGTAAGGACGATGAACAAGACGATTTTTCCAGGGATATATCTGCCGGTGTCTGTGGGCCTTCGCACCGGCTATATTTTCCTGGGCGTAAAAAAACAACGATTGAAGGCCTAGAGGAGGTGACCCCATGCGTGGGAAATTATTAAAGAAAGCAGGTCGGATAGTGTTCATGGGCGCCATGCTGGCGGCGATGATCGGGTTCCTTGCCGGGCCGGTGAATGCGGATATGGCGGCCGCAAAGAAATGGGTAAACGACGAATTTCAGCCGTCGACCCTGACCAAGGCAGAACAGATGAAGGAGATGGAGTGGTTTATCAAAGCCGCCGAACCGTTTAAAGGTATGCATATCAAGGTGGTATCGGAAACCATACCGACCCACGAGTACGAATCCAAAGTGCTGGCCAAGGCGTTTGAAGAGATTACCGGAATCAAGGTTTCCCATGACCTCATCCAGGAAGGGGACGTCATCGAGAAGCTGCAGACCCAGTGGGCATCAGGAAAGAACATCTACGATGCCTACATCAACGATTCCGACCTGATCGGCACTCACTGGCGGTATGATTTCGTGGTTCCCCTAAGCGATTTCATGGCCGGCGAAGGCAAGGACGTGACGCTTCCGACCCTGGACGTCGATGACTTTATCGGGAAATCGTTTACCACCGGACCGGACGGCAAGCTCTACCAGCTTCCCGATCAGCAGTTCGCCAATCTCTACTGGTTCCGGTATGACTGGTTTAAACGGCCGGATTTCAAAAAGCAGTTTAAAGAAATCTACGGGTACGAGCTGGGCGTTCCGGTTAACTGGTCGGCCTATGAAGATATCGCCGATTTTTTTACCAACCATGTCAAGGAAATCGACGGGAAACGGGTCTACGGGCATAACGACTATGGCAAGAAAGCCCCGGATCTGGGATGGCGGTTTACCGATGCCTGGCTCTCCATGGCCGGTGCCGGTGACAAAGGACTTCCCAATGGCAAGCCGGTGGACGAATGGGGCATCCGGGTCGATGAAAACGACCGGCCTGTGGGCTCCAGTGTCTCCAGGGGCGGTGCGGCCAACGGTCCCGCGGCCAAGTACGCACTCCGGAAATATATGGAATGGCTCCGCAAATACGCACCGCCGGGCACGCTCGGAATGGATTTTTATACCTACCTGCCGTTTCTGGCCAAGGGTAACGTGGCTCAGCAGATTTTCTGGTACACGGCCTTTACCGCCACCATGGTTAAACCGGGCCCCACGGTTAACGAAGACGGCACCCCCAAATGGCGGATGGCGCCCTCACCCCATGGCCCCTACTGGGAAAAAGGGATGAAACTGGGGTATCAGGATTGCGGTTCATGGACACTGTTTAAAAGCACCCCCCTGAAGCGCCGCAAGGCGGCATGGCTCTATGCGCAATTCTGTGTCGCCAAGACCACGTCGCTCAAAAAGAGTCACGTTGGGCTGACGATCATCCGGGAAAGCGATATTCAGGACGAATCTTTCACCAAACGGGCACCCAAGCTCGGCGGGCTGGTAGAATTCTACCGCAGTCCGGCGCGGGTGGCCTGGACGCCGACCGGTACCAACGTGCCGGACTATCCGAAACTGGCCCAGTTGTGGTGGCAGAATATCGGTGAGGCGGTTTCCGGTGAAGTGACCGTCGATCGGGCCATGGATAATCTGGCCCGGGAGCAGGACAAGGTCATGGCGCGGATTGAACGCTCCGGCGTTCAGGGGAACAAGGGACCCAAGCTGAACAAAGAGAAAGATCCCTCTTACTGGCTGAAGCAACCGGGTTCGCCCAAGGCGAAGCTTGCCAATGAGAAACCCAAAGGCCAGACTATTGACTACGACAAGTTGATTCAGGCCTGGCGCGAGGGGCGGGTTCAGTAACCGTTGGAATTGTAACTTTTCAAAAAACAAAGGGTGGTTCCGCAAGGGGCCGCCCTTTCTGCCTAGGGCAAAAAACAGTATGCAGCTTCAACATATCAGCCGTATCCACGACCAATCCTTCCTCATCGACGCCTTTGTTCATGATGATCCGGATCAACGCACGCTGGCAACATTGATCGATCACGTGGATCGGGTGGGGATTGACCATGTGGGCATCGGCCTTGACCTGTGCGACCATGTCAACGACTACCATCACACCCCAAAGCGTTCGTTACCCGTGATCTCATCCCGGATCATGGCCACCTGGTCGATATCACGGCCGGATTAATTGAACGGGGATATACGGACGACGATATCATGGCCATCCTTGGCGGTAATTTTCGCCGTGTTTTTACGCAAATTAGCGGATAGTCCGATCCTTTATCTGTGACCGGAAAAGATTCGGTTCAACGACCGATTCTTGACTAATGACCGGATAACCGCTATCTCCTTGATGCACAAAGATGAAACGAGACATCATGGAAATCGAATTGACGAAACACAAAAGGAGGATGTTATGAAGATGAACAAGCGATTGCCGGTGGTTTTCGTCGCAATCTTGTTAATGGGCCTGGTTTTTGCGCCCCTGGCGCCGGCCGCGACGCCGGTAAAAATCGGATTTGTCTACATCATGTCCGGACCGTTTTCCGCCTATGGCCAATTTGCCAAAAAAGGTGCCGAACTGGCCGTGGCTGAAATCAACGCGGCCGGCGGAATCAACGGCCATCCGGTGGAGGCCTATTTCGAAGATTCAACCGGGAAACCGGATGTCGCCATCCGCGCCTTTCGCAAACTGGTCTTCCAGGAGAAGGTTAACTATCTCATCGGACTTGATTCAAGCGGCGTGGCCAAAACGGTAGTCCCCTCGATCCCCCAGATGAAAACCCCCCTGATTATCACCCATGCCGCCACCCCGGATGTCACGGGCAGCGTGTGTAACCGGTATGTGTTTCGGATTTCGGTCAATCTTGCCCAGAATGTGAAGGCCGCTTCGCTTCTGGCCGCTGAAACCGGCGCCACGACCTGGACCACCGTGGGACCGGATTATGCCTTCGGTCACCAGTCGTGGGAATACTTTGAAAAATATTTAAAGGCGATCAAGCCTGGCATGACTTTTCTGCCCAAGGATGAAGTGGCCTTTCCGCCTTTTAAAACAACGGATTTCAGCCCGTATATCAACAAGGTCATGCAGTCCAAAGCCGATGGTGTTCTGGTCTCCCTGTGGGGCGGCAACCTGATCGATTTTGTTCGCCAGGGCAAGGAAATGGGGCTGTTCAACGGCAAAAAACAGATCCTGATTACCCTGGGCGCGGCTGTCGAGGTGCTGGGCGCCCTGAAAGACAAAATGCCCGAGGGCCTCTGGGTCGGTACCCGCTACTGGTTTCTGGCCAATGATTCGGCCCGCAACACGGCCTTTGTCAAGGCCTACCATGACCGGTACGGCGAATACCCCTCCTACAACGCCCACGGGGCCTACGGCGCGGTTTATACGTATAAAGCCGCCGCCGAAAAAGCCGGTTCCATTGACAAGGAAAAAATCATCGATGCCCTCGAGGGTCTGACCGTGGAACTTCCCGTGGGCAAGATCACCATCCGCCCCGAAGATCATCAGGCCCTGACCGATGCCTGCTGGGGAAAAACCGCCGCGGATCCCGCCTACCCGATCCGGGTGCTGAAGCCGATCAAGATATTCAAGGCCGCGGATGTTACCCCGTCTGTGACAGACGCCGGGTGTAAGAAATAATCATCACCGGAGGGTCATCATCCGCTGGTTGCCCGCTTGCGTCCCTCTTTTTCCCGGGGGGACGCAAGGTGGTATGCTTAGTGGTGAATCATGCGCCTGTCCATTGATTTGCCGGTGGGAAACGGCGCTGCAGACGAAGAAACACGCATAAATGGAAAGCTTTATCATTAACCTGCTCAACGGGCTCAGCTGGGGGATGCTCCTCTTTCTGATCTCCGTGGGGCTGACCACCGTTTTCGGCGTATTGGGCGTGCTCAACTTCGCCCATGGGTCGTTTTTCATGCTCGGCGCCTATCTGTGCATGCAGGTAATGCATATTGTCCCGTCTTTCTGGGTCGGTCTGCTCGTCGGCCCCCTGGTGGTGGCGCTGTTGGCGGCGCTGGTCGAAAAACAACTGCTCCGGCGGGTGTATGGCCGCGATATCGCCTTCCAGCTCTTGCTGACCTTTGCCATTTTACTGGTACTCGACGACGGCGTTCGGATTATCTGGGGACCGGGTTACCACGTGGTAGAGCCGCCGGCAGTGCTGGCCGGCGTGTTTTCCCTGTTTGACAATACCTATCCGATCTACCGACTATTCCTTGTTTTTGCCGGACCGGTCATCGGCCTGATGCTCTGGGCTTTTTTCCGATTCAGTCGCTGGGGGAAACGCATCCGGGCAGCCGCCATGGATCCGGAAATGGCCGAGGGTATCGGCATCCGGGTGCCGCTTTTGTTTACTGCCGTTTTTGCCCTGGGATGCTGGCTGGCCGGCATGGGTGGCGCCCTGGCCGCGCCCCATCAGAGCCTGGCCCCTGCCATGGGCGAACGGATCATTATCGAAAGTTTCATCGTTGTGGTGGCCGGCGGTATGGGGAGTTTTCCCGGGGCATTTATCGGCGCCCTGGCCCTGGGACTGTTCGAATCTTTTGGTACCGTTTTTCTCGGCCGTGTGCAGATGGCCATTCCCTATATTGTCCTGGCAGCGGTTTTGCTGATCCGGCCCCGGGGCCTGTTTGGGCAGGAGGACTGAAGATGAACGGGGCGGCATATGTGAAAAAAACCATCCTTCTGATCCTTGGCACGGCGCTTTTGCTGGCTGCCCCGGCGATCCTGCCGCTCTACTGGATCATGATTACGACGGAAGTGCTGATCATGGGACTTTTTGCCATGGGGTTTAACCTGCTTTTGGGATATACCGGGCTGCTCTCCTTTGGCCAGGCCGGGTTTTTCGGTGTGGGGGCCTATACGGTGGCGCTGATCCTGTCCCATGGCGGAACCTCTGTTTTACTCTCTTTGGGCGCGGCGGTCGTTGTCGCGCTGATCACGGCGGTCGTCATCGGTTACCTGTGTGTGCGCCGGGACGAAATCTTCTTTGCGATGATTACCCTCGGTTTCGGCATGATGCTCTACACCGTGGCCCACAACTGGGTGGAATTGACCGGCGGCAGCGATGGCCTGCCGCTGATGATGGTGCCGCCTCTGTCGTTTTTTGGCTGTGAGATCAGTCTCTTTGACCCCGTACAGATGTATCGCTTTGTTCTGGTTATGGTGATAATCGGAATATGGATTCTCTGGCGGATTGTCCAGTCGCCTTTCGGCCTGATGCTTACCGCCATCCGGGAAAACAGGGAACGGCTCGCCTTTGTAGGGGCCAACGTGCGACAGCTTCGCCTGGCGGCCTTTGTCATCGCCGGCGGGGTGGCCGGACTGGCCGGCGGTCTGTTCGGTCTTTTCAACGCCATGGCCACGCCGGATATCATGCACTGGAGCTTTTCCGCCCGACCCGTGTTGATGACGGTGCTGGGAGGAATGGGGATCTTTTTCGGTCCCATGGCCGGCGCGGCCATCTATTTCGGTTTAGAGCAGATGATGACCCACCTGACCCAGAACTGGATGATTTTTCTGGGGCTGGCCCTGATCCCGGTGGTCATCTATTTTCCAAAAGGTATCCTTGGATCACTGGTTGCCTGGAAAAAAACAGTGCCGCAAAAACGAAAGAAGCCCCTCCCGTGACCGATACGCCCATCTTGGATATTCAAAACCTGGGCCATGCCTACGGCGATTATCTCGTGATCCGGGACATCTCCATTTCCGTGGCACCCGGCGAGTTAACGGCCCTCATCGGCCCCAACGGCGCCGGGAAAACGACCTTCTACAATGCCGTCTCCGGGCGATTCAGGCCTTCCCGGGGCCGGGTATTTTTTGATGGTACCGACATCACCGGCACACCGGCACACAAAATCGTTCCCATGGGGCTGCTGCGGTCATTCCAGATCACCAATATCTTTCCAAACCTGACTGTGGCGGAAAATGTGCTGGTGCCGCTGACCCTGCACCATGGCAAAGGCTTTTCGATGTTTAAACCGCTTTCCGGCCAGGCGGCCCTGTTTGACGAAGCGCACGCCGTACTGGCGCGTGTCGGCCTGTCCGATGTGGCTCACCGGCCGGTTCATGAGCTGGCTTATGGCGATAAGCGCCTGGTGGAAATGGCCATTGTGCTGGCCCGGCAGCCAAAGCTGGTTCTTCTCGATGAGCCGACCGCCGGAATGAATCCCGAAGAAACCGATCGGATGATTGCGCTGATCAAGGCGCTGGCCGCAGATTCCGGAACCACCTTTTTCCTGACCGAACACGATATGAAAGTGGTTTTTTCCGTGGCATCAACGATCTGTGTCCTCCACCAGGGAAAACTGCTCGCCAAGGGCGATCCCCATGCCATTCAATCCGATCCCAGAGTCCGGGAAGCCTACCTGGGAGGGTCGCTCGATGATTGAGGTCAAAGATATCCATGTCTATATCGGTGACAGCTATATCCTCCAGGGAATGAGCCTGGAGATAAGAGACGGGGAGATCGTCTGCCTGCTCGGCCGAAATGGCGCCGGCAAGACCACGACGCTGCGGGGAATCATCGGCTACAATTCGCCGGCCCGGGGTGCGGTCCGGTTTGACGGTGAGGATATCACCGGGCGGCCGGTTTACGAAAATGTCCGGCGCGGCATCGGATTCGTTCCCGAGGATCGACGGGTCTTCCCGGATTTGAGTGTGGTTGAAAATCTGGAAATCGCCCGGCTCCCCCCACGTCCCGGCCAGTCGGCCTGGACGCGCGAACGGGTATTTACCCTGTTTCCCGAGCTGAAAAAGCTTGCAAACCACAAGGGCGGGCGGCTCAGCGGCGGCGAACAGCAGATGGTATCCATTGCCCGGGCGCTGATGGGCAATCCGCGTATTTTATTGCTGGATGAACCCTGTGAAGGCCTGGCACCCCTGGTGGTGGAACGGCTGGGAGAGATCATCCGTCATCTCAAAGCGGATATGCCCATCCTGCTCACCGAACAAAACGCCCGCTTTGCTTTGGAAATCGCTCAGCGGGGCTATGTCATTGACAAGGGGCGGGTGCGCTACGAAGGAACCACTGACGATCTGTCCACCAACGAAGAGATCCAGCAACGGTATCTGGCTGTTTGATCCGGATGAAAGAATGTCTTAGCCGACTATTACAGCGCCAAAAGAGACCTTGCCGGCTGGTATATCGGTTACCCGGCTGTTTTGAAACGTGATTTTGCAGAAAAATATATTCCAGGAATGCTGTGACCCACGGTTGATTTACTTTTAGTTCTTCAGCGAGAATTGCTGCTCCGGCGAAAATCATCAACCGATTGATACGCGTTTATCCTTCATCGACGGAAGATATGAATATGATTGATCATCAAAGACCGCCGCATTTATCCACCCCGTGGCGAAAGTGGCTTTACGAAACGATTTTTGAAACCGACACGGCTGCGGGAAGATGGTTTGATATCCTGTTGATAATAAGCATCATTTTCAGCGTCATCGTGGTGATGCTCGACAGCGTGAACAGTATCCAGGTAAACTGGGGACATTTCTTCTTTGTCCTGGAATGGTGTTTTACGCTGCTTTTTACAGCAGAATATGTGCTGCGGTTGATCTCCATCGGCAAGCCCGTCAAATATGCGGCCAGTTTCTGGGGAATCATTGATCTTCTGGCCATTATTCCCACCTATATCAGTATTCTTGTTCCACACAGCAAATTTCTACTGGTCATCCGGATTATTCGGCTGTTAAGAATATTCAGGGTTCTGAAACTGGTACGTTACATGAAGGAAGCGCAGCAACTGCGGGTGGCCATGCACGCCAGCCGCCACAAAATCGTGGTCTTCCTCTGTGCGGTGCTGGCGATGGTGATTATTTTCGGTTCCATCATTTATATCGTTGAAGGCGAGCAAAACGGATTTACGAGTATCCCCCGAAGCATCTACTGGGCCATCGTCACCCTGACCACGGTCGGCTATGGGGATATTTCCCCGAAAACCGATATCGGACAGGTATTGGCCGCCCTGGTCATGATCCTCGGTTATGGTATTATCGCTGTTCCTACCGGTATCGTTACCGTAGAAATGACCCACGCCATGCAGCACAAGGCCATTACCCAGGCCTGCCCGGACTGCAGCAGCCAGGGGCATGATTCAGATGCCGTATATTGTAAATACTGTGGCGCCCGCCTGTGATCCTTTAAAAAAACAACGGCCGGAAATCCGATTTTTTTCTTGACATTCCGGCCGTATCCTTTAATATATGAATAAATGTTCATATATTAAAGGATACGGCCATGTCCGCTGCCCCCCAAATCTGTATAGATGACGATTTTTGCCATGTTCGCTTTATTCACCTCAACCGCGTCCGCGCGGCACGGCTTGCCAAGCTCTCCGACAAAGAGACCGCCAAAATGGCGGCGATTTTCAAAGTTCTGGGAGATCCGACCCGGCTCAGCATCGTGTCGGCCCTGCGCGATGGCGAAATGTGTGTATGTGATCTGGCCGCCTTTTTAAAGATGACGGAATCGGCTGTCTCGCATCATCTCAGACGGCTTCGGGATCTGTCACTGGTTAAAAACCGGCGGGATGGCCAGGTTCTTTATTATTCACTGGATGATGATCATGTCCAGGCCCTGGTAACCATGGCGCTGGACCATGTGCGGGAATAACTGCAATCATTGATCAATGCACCGGAGTTTCCATGTTTTTTTGGAAAACCGCCTCACAGACAACCGTTACATAAAAAGGCAAGAAATGAATTTGTTACTCAATATACTCCTTGAGGCATGGCATCTGCTCACCGAATCGGCCGTCTATGTTCTATTCGGGCTGCTGGTCAGCGGATGGCTGCATGTCTTTTTAAACCCCGGTACCGTGGCCAGGCATCTGGGCCAGGGGCGATTCCGGTCCGTCTTCAAAGCCGCCCTGTGGGGAATTCCGATTCCACTCTGTTCATGCGGCGTTCTGCCCGCTGCGGCGTCTCTCAAGAAACAGGGAGCCAACACCGGTGCCACCACGGCATTTCTCATATCCACGCCTGAATCCGGCGTGGATTCCATCGCCATTACCTATGCCCTGCTGGACCCATTGATGGCTGTAGCGCGCCCGGTGGCCGCCTTTATTACCGCCACGGTGGCCGGTATGACCGAAAATCTTTTTCCCGGCTCAAAAACGGCGGAAATAGCACCGGACCTGTCCTGCCCCGTTGACGGCTGCTGTGATGGAATCGACTGCCCGCCCGATACCCACAATCACCACCACAGCCTGGCCGATAAAATACGATCCGGATTCACCTATTCCGCCACGGAAATATGGGGAGACCTGGCCCGCTGGTTTTTCCTGGGCCTGCTCCTGGCCGGAATCATCAGCGCCACCATCCCGGCCTCTTTTTTTGAGAAACACCTCGGAGCCGGACTGCCGTCCATGCTGCTGATGCTGGCCGTCGGTGTTCCGTTATATATCTGTGCCACCTCCTCCACCCCCATCGCCGCCGCGTTGATTTTAAAGGGCGTCAGCCCGGGCGCCGCCCTGGTTTTTTTGCTGGCCGGTCCCGCTACCAATATCACGTCGCTGACCGTATTGATCGGCGTTCTGGGCCGCCGGGCCACTATTATCTATCTTGCCGCCATTGCCATCATGTCAGTAATTTTCGGAATGATGCTTGATCAGGTCTATGCCATGCTCGACATCTCCGCCAGGGCGGCCGCGGGTGCGGCCGGGGAAATCATTCCCGCCTGGGTCGAACTGGCCGCAACAGGCATCCTGCTGGCCTTGTCCGTTAAGCCAATCCTGGGCGGGCTGCTGAAACACGGCCCGTCTGAAGAGAAGGGCCATTTAACACACAGCCATGGTCCAGCAGGGTCTACATGAGGGTGCAATTAAGATTCGGTCGAATCTTTACAAGACGGCGTAAATAGAATCCCCGCGTATTTTTTCTACTGCGACTGCCCCCGGATACCCGAGGATATCTTTCCCGGGCCATCGACCTGTTTCAGCCGTAGACGAAATGCATCGTACTTAACATTTCCCTGCCAATGACCAGTCACCCGCGCCAGATAAATGGAACCAAAAAACAGCCCCAGAATCACCACGGCAACGGAAGCGGTGGACCAGACAGTCTGCCAGAGGCCGAATGTTTTCAGCTCCAGGGTGTTGGGGACCGGGCAAACCCGGACACACTCCATACAGCCACTGCATTCGGGGCTGAATATCTTTGTTTTCTGATCCACCGGCAGGTTGTACGGGCATTGCCGGGCACACTTTCCGCAATGGATACAATTATCGGCATGGCGACGGATACGGGTGGGGCCGAAAAAGGCCAGAATCCCCATGAGGGCACCATAAGGGCAGAGGTAGCGGCACCAGAAATTTTTAATGAACACCGAGACGGCTATGAGGAAAATGAGAACCCCGGCCGTAAAAGCGGTCATCCGGGTAAAAAAATGGAGCATTTTAACATCGGACATCTGATAATACGGGCTGTGGATAAAAACCTCAATCGTGGCCCGATCCATTTTAAGAATCGCCCAGACGAAAAAACCCAGCAATACGTATTTAACGGCCCGCAGGAGATAATCGGCCCATATCGGCAGTCGAAAATTCCGGCCGAACCATCGCTGGCCGAGCTGCCACATCCACTCGGAAAGGGTCCCCACCGGACAGACCCACCCGCAAAAGGATTTTCGCAACCCAAAGGAAATAAGCGCGGCGAAACCAAGGATCACCATGGCGGCCGGATGGACCGGATCCCAGGTACCGGTCGTGAAGAAAAGTTTGAATCCCATCAGTGCCCCGATGGGTAAGAACCCCTCTACCCCGGGTGGTCGCTGAACGGTTATGGCTGATAGTTCGCCTGCCTGGAAAACGAAAATGGCAAACTGAACCCCCACGGCAAGGGTCAAAATAAAAAACACCAGCTGCACCCGGCGGCGAAGCGGCCAACGAAAATGACCGGTCTGCCGGGGAGCCGGTTTTAAAGAGGTCTGTTGGTTTTCCATAATTATATCGCCTGGAAACGATGGTCGGATGTATGTAAAATAGTGAGGCACCGGCCACGTGAATGCCAGCTCATTTTAATTCATCGATATCTCGGGAGATTGACTTTAAATGCCGGAAGGCACCTAAAAGGTCCCCATAATCTCTTCCACCGAATTCTTGATGTGGGCGGCACTGATCGCCCGTAGTCGATCCGCGTCTTTGGCTTCAACGGCCTGAATAATCTCCAATGTTTCGGTAAAAAAGGTTTTAGGGTCAATTTTACGGGAAATGGAAAGCCAGAAACGAAGGTATTGGATCAGTATCCGTTCAAGCATCTGTGCCAGTTGATGGTTTTTGGTGGCCTGAAACAGCGTCCGGTGAAACTTGACATCCATCTCAACGAGCTGCCTGTTGGAAGGGGTATCACCGATTTCCCGGATCTCTTGGCGAATCTCCCCCAGGACGGCCAGTTCCTCCGCTGTTATTCGATCCATAGCCATGATATTGGCCTGAACTTCGATAATATTTCGGATTTCGGTAATCTCTTTCAAGCGTCCCAGGCTGAGGGGCGTCACAATAAAATGAGACCCGTGACGCAGCACCCAGCCGTCGGCCTCAAGGAGGATCAAGACCTCCTTGATGGGTGTACGGCTGACGCCGAAAGATTCGGCCAGCGCGCTCAGGTTGAGATACGCTTCCGGCAACAGGTCCAGCCAGATAATTTTTTCCCGCAATTGCCTGTAAATTTCCTCAGGTTCCATTCCATACCCCGTTTTCAGGGACTCCCCTTTTTATCCGCCACCACCCGTGGATCCTGCCGGATCCCCAAGCGCAGATGGCAGATGTAAAAATATTTTGCCGCCCTTGCCGCCCTTGTCGTATGCACCCTAAATGCACCGTTGATTTGCGTCAAGTATTTTAACCCAGGCAAACTGAAACCTTCAGATAAAAGCACCTGTGCAAAACAGTTTCGCGCGAAATCGAAATGCCGGACGACCTGTGAATAAAATGAACCATTTTTTTGCAATAATATTTGGTGTTTACTTAAACAGCACAAAAAATATTGACTTGTATCATATTTCAATATATTTTGTATCAACTTAGTATTTATAGTAAATTTATTATAGATTCCTTTCAAGTTTTCCAAAGAGATTTTATCATGGACAACCTTATCTATCTTGATAATGGTGCGACCTCCTTTCCAAAACCGGAACCGGTTTATGCTTTCATGGATGAATTTTACCGGAACAATGGGGTCAGTCCCGGCCGTTCCGGATATGATCTGGCCATTGAGACCGGAAATATCGTCGAAGATACCCGGAAATCGCTCACCCGGTATTTCAACGGTACGGATCCCAACCGACTTGTCTTTTCATCCAATTCAACCGATGCCTTGAATCTTGCGATCTCCGGACTGCTCAATCCCGGAGACCACGTCATCACCACCGCGCTGGAGCACAACTCAGTCTTGCGCCCCTTATACCATCAATCTTTATACAATCATGTCGAGGTCGACTATATCCCCTTTGACGGAAACGGATTTGTCGACCCGGACGATTTTGCATCCCGAATAAAAAGCAACACCCGGCTGATCGTGGTCAATCACGGTTCCAATGTTATCGGGACCGTGCAACCCATTAAAGAGATCGGAAAGCTTTGCAAAGGCATCGGGGCCACATTCCTGGTGGACGCATCCCAGACAGCCGGCAAACTCCCCATTGACATTGAAGCGCAGAATATCGATGTTGTCGTCTTTACCGGCCATAAATCCCTTTTGGGCCCCACGGGTATCGGCGGATTATATGTAAAAGAAAATGTGATCATCAAACAGACCCGCGCAGGGGGCACCGGCGTCAAATCCGCCAAGCGGACCCATCTTGAAGAATATCCCTACCGCCTCGAATATGGGACCTTGAATATCGTCGGCATCGCCGGGCTGTACGCATCGCTGAACTGGCTGTTTGAAAAGGGTATTGATAATATCCACCAGCATGAAATGAACCTGACCCGGCAATTGCGGAACGGACTTGCCGAAATTGACAATGTCGTTACGTATTGTGTTGATGATCTGGCGGATCACATCGGCGTGTTAAGTTTCAATATCAAGGGGTTCGAAGCGGTCAATACCGGTACAATCCTGGATGGCGAATATGACATCGCCTGTCGAACCGGGCTGCAATGTGCCCCGCTGGTCCACGAACAGCTTGGCACGGACAGAATTCACGGAACTGTCCGTATGGGACTGGGGCCGTTTAATACCCCATCCCATGTTGAAAAGGCCATCGGTGCCATAAGGGAGATCGCATCGACTTATGGCCGGTAGAATCGGCTTTACCGGTGGAGTTAAAAATGATGGTCCGTCTCCCGCTTATATGATATCGTCTTGACAATGGGGTGACGCATAAAATACGTTTTGCACCTTTCCAATACCAAACGAAAAAAGGAGGTTCGGTATGTTTAAGCGATTGGTTCTCTGTTCTTCATTTCTCTTCCTGGCCTTATTGCTGGTGGTCAGTGCAACGCCCTCGGCAAATGCCGCAGACACGATCAAAATCGGGCTGTCCGCTCCCCTCACAGGAGATTGGGCGGAATACGGCAACGATTTTAAACGATCGGTCACCATGGTCTTTGACGCCGCTAATAAAGCCGGGGGCATCGATGGCAAGCAACTTGAGCTGGTCATTCTTGACAGCCGCGGCGATCCCAAGGAGTCGGTCCTGATTGCCGAAAAATTCGTCGCCAATCCAGACATCATTGCCGAAATCGGCGATTTCAGCAGCTCCAGCTGCATGGCGGCCGCGCCGGTGTACGAAAAAGCGAACATGGTCCAGTTGTCGCCCACCTCGTCTCATATGGATTTCACCAAAAAAGGAAAAAACATGTTTCGCGTGGTGACAACCCAGGGGATTGAAGGGCCGTTTAACGCCCGCTGGGCAGTGAAAGACCTGGGCAAAAAACGCATCGCCACCGTCTACATCAATAATGACTGGGGCGTTGACGCCAATAAGTACTTTGTAGAAGAGGCCGAGAAGCTGGGCGCCGAAATTCTGACCCAGGAAGCGTTTGTCCCTGGAGAAAAAGATTTTACGGCGATCCTGACCAAAATCAAACGCCTGAAACCCGATCTCGTCTATCTGCCGGCTTTTTATGCCGACGCGGCGGCGATTTTAAACCAGGCCAAGCGTATGCACTTTAAAACCACGGTGATGGCGCCGGGCTCCCTGTTTTCGGAAAAAACCATTGAGCTTGGCGGTCAGGCCGTTGAAGGCATCCTGGTGGCAGCTAATTATTTCAGTACCGATCCCCGGCCGGCAGCTCAGGCATTTAACAAAGCCTATCAGGCTGCTTACGGGAAAAAACCGAACATGTTTGCTGCCCTGGCCTACGATGCCGCCGGCCTGATGGTCGCCGCCCTTAAGGTGCCCGGCGTTGACAGCCGCGCCAAGGTTCGCCCGGCCCTGGAGGGGCTCAAAGGGTACAATGGGGCCACCGGTTCGATCTCCTATGCCAATGGTCATGACCCGCAAAAGGAATTGCTCAAGATAACCATCAAAGATGGCAAGTGGGTGGTTTACAACCGCTAGCCTCCTGTCGTTATCCAATCACCGGTTTCCCTGCTCACAACGGGGAAACCGTTTACTTTTAACCGATCACCCTATCGAACAACGGGAACGTTCGCGGTATGTTTGAACAACTGATCAACGGCCTGACCCAGGGAAGCGTATACGCGTTGCTGGCACTGGGATTTACCCTGATTTTCGGCACCCTTCGGATGGTGACTTTCGCCCATGGCGAAATCTATATGATCGGGGCCTACGTCGGCTTTGAGATGATCCGCCTGTTTGCGCCCAGTTTTGTTCTGGCCATAATGGCGGCCCTGGTGATCACGGCCATTCTCGGCGTCGTGGTGGAGATTCTTGCCTTTCACTTCCTGCGGGATGCGCCCCATGTCACCTCCCTGCTGGTGACCATCGGGATATCCATCCTGCTGATCAACCTGACTCAACTGATCTGGGGGCCCGAAACAAAATCGATTCCCTACGCGCTGCTCGATAAGCTGGATTATGGCGAGTTTGAGGTCTGGGGGGTCTATATCACCTATCTTCAGATTGCCGTGCTGACGGTAACCGTACTCCTCATGGCCTTTTTATATCTCCTGATTAATAGAACAAAACTGGGAATGGTCATCCGGGCCACGGCCCAGGATTACGAGGCGGCCTATGCCATGGGGGTCAATGTCAACGTGGTTTTTTCCACGGCGTTTGCCATCGGCTCCATGCTGGGCGGCGTGGCGGGAGTCCTTATCGGTGTGTATTACAATCTTTTTTATCCGACCATGGGCCAGCTCTACGGCCTGAAAGCCTTTTCCGCCAGTGTGGTCGGCGGCCTGATGAGCCTGCCCGGCTCGGTGGTGGCCGGTCTGCTGATCGGTGTTGTGGAAACCTTTGCGGTGGAACTCGGCGCCTCCAGTATGCGCCATATGGTTTCTTTTTTATTTATGATTCTGATCCTGCTGATTCGCCCGGGCGGATTGTTTGGCGGCAGGGAACTCATTCAGGCCCGGGGGGATTGATGCCGACTTTCATCCGCACACTACTGGCCAATCTCCCCCATATTGCACTACTCGCTCTTGCCTTGATTCTACCGGCCATTATTAAAAATCAGTATCACCTTCAGGTCGTCATTTTCATCGGGATCTATGCTATCCTGGTATTAAGTCTCAACCTGCTCAACGGTTATGTCGGTCTTTTATCCATTGGACACGCGGCTTTTTACGGAATCGGCGCCTATGCCTCGGCCAAGCTGATGATGGAAGCAGGCCTGAACTTTCCCCTGGCCATGTCTGGCGCCGGACTTATCTCTGCCGGATTCGGGTATCTGCTCGCCAAGCCCACATTAAAGTTGTCCGGTATCTACCTGACCCTGGCCACACTCGGATTCAACATGATCCTGTTTCTGGTGCTTCAAAGCTGGATGCGCTTTACCAATGGCCCGCTGGGCATTATGTCCATTCCCGCACCATCTGTTTTTGGCTGGGAGATCACCGAAAAGGTCGATTACTACTACCTGATTCTATTCCTGGTCGTCATGACCCTGTTCAGTATGCAGCGCCTGCTGAAATGCCGTTTCGGCCGGGCCCTTCTCGCCATCCGGGAAGACCAGCTGGCAGCCGAAGCCATGGGGGTTCACGCGGCCCGGTATAAAACCCAGGCGTTTGTTCTGGCCGCCTTTTACGCCGGAATCGCCGGCAGTTTTTATGCCCATTTTGTCAAATTCATCAGTCCGGACAGTTTTTATATTAATGAATCGTTCATCCTGCTGGCCATGCTGGCCCTGGGCGGCCAGGGAAACCTGATCGGCCCGGTGGTCGGTGCCGCCATCCTGATCCTGGTACCGGAAATATTTCGATCTCTGCAGGAATATCGAATGATCGTATACGGCAGTGTCCTGGTAATCATGATGCTGGTACGCCGGCAGGGCCTTTTGGGCGGCAAAGCGTATAGTCTGCGCCTGTCATACTTTGACAAGAAAAAGGAAAAAGAATACATCCGGGGCGATAAATTTCTTCCCGAAGAACAGGGTTAGTATAAAAACATGATGCCGCTTCTGGAAATTAAAAACGTCACCAAGGATTTTGGCGGACTTAAGGCCCTGCACGAGGTATCAATGCAGGTCAATGCCGGCGAAATTGTCAGCCTGATCGGACCTAACGGTGCCGGTAAAACCACATTGTTTAACTGTATTACGGGAACCATGCCCCCCTCTTCCGGGCATGTCACCTTCGAAGATAAACCGCTGGATAACCTGCCGCCCTATGAAGTAGCGGCCAAAGGTGTGACCCGCACCTTTCAGCATATCCGCCTGTTCAACCAGATGACAGTCCTGGACAATGTCATGGTGGGTAACGATCATCGGGGCCGGACCGGTATTTTCAGCGCCCTTATCCGCCCGCCCTGGGTGGCGCGGGAAGAAAGAAAAACCCGCCAAAAAAGCCTCGACATTTTGTCGCTCTTTGGAGAACGGCTACTTCCCCGACTGAACCAGCAGGCCTGCATGTTGTCGTATGCCAACCGCCGCCGGCTTGAAATTGCCCGGGCCCTGGTATCCGGTCCCAAACTACTGCTTTTGGACGAACCCACGGCCGGGATGAACCCCCACGAAACCCAGGGAATTGTCGATCTGATCCGTCTCATTCGCGACCGGGGACATTCCATCCTGGTTATTGAACATAAAATGAAAGTGGTCATGACGGTGTCGGACCGGATCGTGGTTCTGGATCACGGCAAAAAAATTGCCGAAGGTCTTCCGGACGAGATCGCCCACAACCAGGAAGTCATTGATGCCTACATGGGAGGCCGCCGTGTTGGAAATTAGCCATATCGATACTTTTTACGGCCCCATTCAGGCGCTTAAAGATGTATCCCTGACCGTGAACGAGGGAGAGATTGTCTCTCTTTTGGGCGGTAATGCCTGTGGAAAATCCACCACCATGAAGGCAATCCTCGGCCTGGTAAAACCGAGAAACGGCCATATCACCTTTAACGGCCGTCGCATTGACCACCGTCCGCCGTCGGTGGTGGTCAAAGCCGGTATCTCACCTGTACTGGAAGCCCGCCGCCTGTTTCCCTACCTGACCGTACTCGAAAACCTGCGCATGGGCGCCTACACCCGCAGGGACAAAAACGGGATCCGGCAGGATATTGAACGGATGTACGACCTGTTCCCCATCGTTAAGGACCGCCGCTGCCAGGTGGCGTCCACCTTGAGCGGCGGTGAGCAGCAGATGGTTGCCATGGCCAGGGCCCTGATGGCCCGCCCGAAACTGTTAATCATGGACGAACCGTCCATGGGATTGTCGCCGTTGTTTGTCGAAAAGGTATTTGATATCATCGAGCAGGTCAATCAAAAGGAAGGCGTGGCCATCCTGCTGGTTGAACAAAACGCTAATATGGCCCTGTCCATAGCCTCGCGGGGATATGTGCTCCAGACCGGCGAAATTGTCCTTAAAGATACAGCCCGGAACCTATTGAACAACCCATTGATGCAAAAGGCGTATCTGGGCGTCGCTTGATAGATCCTGTAATAGTAAAGAGGAGAACGAGATGAATAAAATCGAAAGAGTTGATCATGTGCTGGCCGGACAAAAGGTGGACCACCCGCCCCTTTCCATGTGGTATCATTTTGGGATACAGCACGGTTCCGGCGAGCAATTTGCCCGGATATCTCTAGAGTACTTTCATCACTATGACCTGGACTTTTTAAAAGTGATGAACGACTACTTCTATCCGGCCCCTGAAGGGCTTGAAACAATCAAGTCTGCAGATGGTCTGAAACGTCTCCAGCCATTCGATATTGATAAAACCGACTGGCGGGAACAATTCAAAGCGCTCAAAGTCATCCAGCATGATCTGGATAAAAAAGCCTACTTCATTGACACGGTCTTTGATCCCTGGCAGAGCATCCGGCGCAACATGGCCGGCGAAACGATCCACGACCTGATGGCCCGGTATCCCGATGATCTGCTTTCTGCACTCGATATCGTCGCCGATAACCTGATCGCCTATTGCAGGCGCTCCCTTGAACTTGGCAGTGCCGGCATCTTTTTGTCCATCGCGGCGGCCAGCGAAATTCTCAGCCGGGATGACTTTCTGAAATTTGTTAAACCACCGACCATGAAGGTTTTTAAAGCCATCAAGGGCCTGGGAAAAATGAATACCATTCATGTTCATGGCAAAAACCTGTTCTTTAACGACTGCCTTGACTTTCCCGTGGATATTTTCAGCTGGTGGGACCGGGGCCCCAACGGCCCGTCTCTGGCATCGGTCAAAAAAAAGGTTTCCGCCTGTGTCATGGGCGGTATTGACCAGACGATTGTCTGCCGCAAGAGCCCGGGATTTTTAAGGGAGCATGTCAAAGAGGGAATCCGGTTGGGCGGTGATCACCGGTTTTTTCTGGCCGGTGGCTGCAGCATTGACGGGTGGACATACCCCGGGACCCTGCGCGCCATCGTTGAAACAGCGAAAGCTGCCTCTGCGCCCTGAATGCGATTTTAGGGAATGAAATTATAGGCGATGAATTTTCTGGTTATCGACTGCGGTACGTCATCCTGCCGTGCGGTGGTGATTTCAGGCTGCGGAAAAATCCGCTCCCAGACCCGCCTGCCGATCCGGATATCCAGGCCAGAGCCTCTCTTTGCCGAGATTGACACCGACGATCTCTGGCATCAGGTTCAACAACTCATCGCAACCGAAATTGAAAAAAATCCCGGCATCTCTTTTGATGCCCTGGGCGTCAGCGCCATGCTGGGATATGTCTTTCTTGATAAAACCGACACGCCCCTGATGCCGGCGATCATTTACAGTGACAGCCGGGCCGTGGCAGAGTGCGAGGAGATCCGGGAACAGATCCCTGATAAGGTATTCTACGCGACAACCGGCCGTAGAATCAGCCCGTTTCTGCTGGCCCCCAAAATCAGATGGATGGCCAAATACAGACCGGAAATATTCAACCGTATTGAAACCATCGTCGGCCTTAAGGATGACATTGTCCGGCGGTTGACCGGTCAGATTCAGACCGATACTGCCCACCTTGATTATTCGGGGATGTACAATGTACATCAGGCAAGGCTGGACCCGGCGCTTCTCGATGCCCTCAAAATCGGCACGCATCTGTTTCCGTCGGTAAACTTACCGACCCGCATTGCCGGTACGCTGACTACCGATGCGGGTAAAAAGCTGAAACTGCCTCCGGGGACACCGGTAGTAACGGGAAGTACTGACGGGACTACGGCCATGTACGGTGCGGGTGTACTGGAAGAGGGAAATGCCGTTCTGGTTTCCGGGACCACGGATGTACTGATGCTCGGTGCCGACAGAGCCATTGACGATGATACCGGCACTTTGAATCTGAATACCGGTATTTTACCCGGCACGTTTCTGGTCGGCGGCCCTATGGGGTCATCGGGCGGGACGCTCAACCGGTTCGAAAAGATGCTGGGATCCTCCGTGAACCAGCTGGCCGGGAAAATTACGGCCCTGCCGGCCGGTGCCGATGGTCTGCTCTTTTTCCCCGGATTAACCGGCGAACGGTCACCATATTGGAAAGCGTACCTGACTGGCGGGGTTGCAGGTCTGACGGCGACGCATCGCAAAGAACATCTGCTTCTGGCGATTATGGAAGGATGCGCGTACAGGCTCGTAAGGCTTCTGGAAATACTGACCCAGAACGGTTTGTCCCCCCGGACATTGACCGTTGTGGGCGGCGGTGCCGGCAACGACATATGGAACCAGATCCGGGCCGACGTTACCGGCCGAAAGGTACTGAAACCTGCGGTGACCGAGGCCACCAGTTTAGGCACGGCACTTTTCTGCAATGCCGCACTGGACACCCGCCGGACATTGAAAGAAATAACCGCATCCTGGCAGGCGGATTCGACCCGCTGCCTTCCCCGGAAAAACCGAACGGCTGCGTACCGCAAACTGGCACAGCTGTTTACCGCTTATATCGAAAATAATGAAACACTTTACAAACGTCTGGTCAGCCTGAGCCGGCACCCCGGCG
The DNA here is from genome assembly GCA_003973265.1 of Deltaproteobacteria bacterium. Lineage (GTDB taxonomy): Bacteria > Desulfobacterota > Desulfobacteria > Desulfobacterales > QNYZ01 > QNYZ01. The sequence continues at coordinate 39,225 of QNYZ01000036.1, forward strand.
GCAACGAAGAATGGAACGACCGATGAATATCTATCTATGCGGAATGATCGGATCGGGAAAAACCACGATCGGCACCCCCCTGGCCAAAGAAACCGGCCGGGACTTTTTTGATCTGGACCAGGAGATGGACAAGCACCTTGGATATTCATTCCATCGCCTGGTCCGGGAAAAAGGGTGGGTCGCTTTCCGCGAGCTGGAATACGCCATCTGTAAGCGCTTTGCCCGGATGGATCATGCCCTTATCTGTCTGGGAGGGGGAACAGTACGCTATGAGTGGAATATGGATATCCTGCGCGGTACCGGCCTCTTTATTCTACTTACCGCCGGTCTTGACGAAATTATCCGGCGGGTGAAAATTGCCGACCGACCACGGGTGAATACCGGTACGACCCTGGAAGAAGATGTGCGCGCCATCTGGGCGGCATCTGAAAACAAATATATGGATGCCGCTGATATCGTCTATAAAACAGAGGGTAAATCCATCGGGCAATGCATTTCCGAATTAATAGCCATCATCGAAAAACATAACGGATAGAAGTTTAGACGGCAACCGGGTTATTGGGCGGATTTTCGGTTTGCCAGCTGGGTGCGTTCAGCGGACAGTTCATGGAGAAGCGAGGACAGCGTCCACTTTTCAGAGGTGGGGGTTAATGCTGCCCAGAGCGCCCCTTTCATCCCGGTCTTTCGACATATGTCCATCAACCGGTGCAATTGCTTTTCCATAATTCCCGACACAATGATCGCCCGGGGAAGATCCGAAGCCTCCCCCCGGCCATGCCCGCCGTCCAGCGCAAGTAATGTTCCCAGTCGCTGATCCTTCTGGCCGGCCATCGCCCAGACCACCGGGATGTCTGCCATATCGGCCATTTTTAACACGGTTAAAAATTTCGGCTGTGCTTCAGCAGAGAACCCGCACACCAGCAGCCGCCTTGGCCCGTACATGGCCGTATCGGTCTGGGTAACTTTTTCAAAACCGGCATCATTCATGGTTGCACCTATCTCCCAAATCAAAAAAAGTATCCATTTACACAGGACGACTTTCGGGCCTTTTTCAGCACGGGGCGACAGGCTGATCGCCGTACTTTTACATGCCCTTTGGACATTTCACCTGCCGGGGCCAGCCGAGCCCCCCCAATCAGGCCCTATTCCCTGATATCTCTATGTCCGGCCACCGGGGTTGCCGGATATATAAAAAGCGGATGCATATAATCGATCCGTATTTCAAATTAGAGGAAACCGCCACAATCGTCTTTAAAAACATACGAATTGATACCCGACGCCTGAAGTTTTCCGCCTGCAATCTCAGCTTCAAAATCACTGCTGAAATAGGAAATGGCTATGAGTGTGTCGGACATAGTTATTCCATCGGTTATTTTTCTTAAATACTAAAACTCAAACGGCCAGCGGCAGCAATCTGGCGACCGATTAGGCCGGGATATCAAGAATCGTCATCTCGTGCCCGGTGGCTTCCATAAAGCGCCTGATATCTTCCCTTGAGATTACCAGCGTACTGGTGTTTACCAGCGGGTGAAAGAGGAAGGATCCCGATTTCCATAAATCTCTGTCGATAACCACTTCTACCGCCCGCTGCGCATCGTTGTAAACCGCCAGCAGGGATACAGCCCCCGGCATGACCCCCAGGTATTTTTTCAGCCGCCGGGGGGAACCGAAACTGATCCGCTTTATGCCTAACATATTCTTAAGCGCCTTGAGGTTGACCTTTTTATCGCTTCTCACCAGGACCAGGAAATGGCGTTTGCCCTTGTCGTCTCTTAAAAAGAGATTTTTAGTTTTTGCGCCCGGTAGTTCAGGTACCAGCCGGTCGGCTTCCTCGACAGTAAAGACAGCCGGGTGGTCATGCCTTGTATAGGTTATCTGGTGAGAATCAAGAAATTCATAAAATTCCGTCATTAAATTACCCTCTCTGGGGCTGGATCAAAACTTGCATGGTGACGATCTATCTTGAAATAATCCGCCACCCGCATAGTGATTTCAGAAAATATTTCACGGCACCGAATTCATAGATCCTGTCGACTACATGCCCTATTGTGTAATCAGAAAATTTCCATGGATATTTTTTTCTCCAGATTTATTTCTGTCTCCGGGTACTTAAAGATATTATCCAGGCGATATAAAAGACTTCTTTCTGTTTATTGGCGAATACCTTCTACAGAAAACGACCCTTTGATTTGTCGTGCCTGCGGGCCCGGATCAAAGTCGATCCCGAAGTCTATTAAGGTTAACATACTGCTTATTGGAGAAGAAAGCGTAAGCAATATGCTGTTAAATAAAAATGGCGGCACTCGCCCCTGCCTTAGCTGAACTTGTTTTTTCATGCACGCCTGCCGAAAGGGCATGTTATGGCATGGTTGCCTTTCGAGCAAAATTCCCAAGTGCTTTTTCTATATTGGCAAGCACTTTATCACAGCCGGTAATCTCGTGTCGTTTCTTCAGGTAGATGGGGGTATTATAAGATAGCCATACCTGACCGTCGGCATCTTCCCAGATGAGCGCTTTTTGAGGAAGATCAATCGCCACACGTTGCGCACATTGCATCAAAGGTGTTCCTGCTTTTGGATTGCCAAATATAACGAGTTCAGTGGGCCGCAAGTCTTTGCCTACTTTTTTAGCTCCCCTGGAATGGTCGATCCGGATAAACACCGTCATGCCTTTTTCCTTCAGAACAGATTCAAGGCGATCGGCTGTCATCTTGACGCCATGAGCGCTTTTTATGTTGATCAAGCCATCACTGCCGGCCAGAGCAGGTGAAACAAAGACAAACGCCAATAAAAAAATGAACAATGAGCGCATAATTTTCCTCCTTTTAATTTAAAGCCCTGTTACCAACCTTAATGCCTTTTTAAGGCATTGCAAGTCACACAATAGGTTCAGGCCCAGGTCAACAGGCGAAGCTTCATTCTGAATGGTGCCATCCCTTTACGAACTAAAGGCTGGAGTGAACGGATTGCCGGTACAAGGTACATGCGCCAGAACTGTCGGCTCGCACAGGTGCTGTTTGATGATGTCCTCATCAGGCCAGAGAGACAAAGAGGTATCTGGCATCTCACCACCCACACAGGGTATGGATAGAATACCTGCCAATGGCAACCGGCAGCTATCCGGTGGGATAAAAGCCGGGTTTTGAGTTCGGCTCAACAAAAATATTCCGGGATATTCGTGACGATTGTGACGGTAATGCTTGCCGCCTGCTTTCAGATTTTCACCAGGTGGTATATCAGATCTACTGCCGCTTCCATCTCCAGCCGGCCCATGTTCAGCACGAGATGATAGAGGCTCGGGCTGTCGTAGTCCTGTTTTCCCAGTTTTCGGTAAAGGATCGAACGGCGACGATCCTCGGAATTGATCATCTGGATCGCCTGCCTTTCAGACAGCTTGTAATTTTTTTTCAAAAATTCGGTCCGGTTTTCAACATCGTTGATAAGCAGCACATGATAGGCATCCGGATGGTCATTCAGGACATACTGACTGCCCCTTCCCATAATCACCGCATCGCCTTCATCCGCAATCTGGGCGATGATCAGCACAAGGTAGTCGATATAAATTTTCTCGTTCAAATAACCTCGTTTGCTTTTCGACACACGATCAGCCGGAGGCTGTGAAACCATTTTGGAAACCACCCGGCTCACGCGACTGTCGGCTTCATGTTCAAACGATGTCACCCAGTCAGTCGATACATTGGCTTCCCTGGCAATGCGCTGAATGATATCACTGTCAGCAAAAATATAATTTAATTTATCTGCCAGCAGCTTTCCCAGCGTTTTCCCGCCTGAACCATACTGCCTTGAAATGGTAACGACTGCCATCAAAATCTCCTTGTTTTCACCATTGTTTTTTGTGCCGGACTGAATAAAGCAGGTTGAAATCGATGATTTTTCCGCCAGGATTTGCGGGGCGCTGCACGGCAGCTTTTCCCGCCAGATGCTTTTGATAGAGGCTCCCGCCACACTCATCGTTGCCTGTATTTACAGGCCTGCGTTTCATGTCGGATGCGAACTCAACATCCTTTTAATCACCCCGGCCAGTTCTTCTGGCTCAACCGGCTTTTCAATATAGGTCTCCGGCTCCGGGATTTTTTCGCCGCCGAATTCAGTCAGCGCATTCTGGGATCGCAGAAATGTTCTTTTGGTAATCCCGGACAACATTATCACCTTGACATTTTTTAAGGATTTATCGGTCTTGAGTTCCCGGTACAGACGGATGCCGCTCTGTCTTGGCATCAATACATCCAGAATAACCAGATCCGGTGCTTCTTCCTTGATCATTTTCAAGCCCTGTTCTCCGTTTTCCGCCTCTACCGGAATAAAGCCACTTTCTTCTACAACGGTTGCATTAAACAATCGGGCATCCGGATCGTCATCGACAATCAACACTTTCCTGCTCATTTAACCTTCCTCCCTATGTTTTGCGCGAGGCCAATAATAGCGTTTTTCAGAGCCCGCAACGCGTATATCAAAATAGAACAACCTTTTCGCCAATGGCATCATCGTTCTCCGGGTCAGTCGTTTGCATCATCCTGTCTTATTGGAATACGGATGGAAAATACAGTTCCTTTTCCCGGTGTAGATGATACGTCTATGGTTCCCCCATGCTCTTCAATTAATTTTCGGGTAACCAGTAGGCCCAGGCCCGTCCCCTTAACCCCCTTGGTGCTGAAAAATGACATAAACAGCCTGGATTTTATTTCCTCATCCATGCCGGTACCGTTGTCCTTGACGTCAAGCCGAAGCGATACGTTATCTTCAATGCTGGTTTTAATGGTTACCTGATATTTTTTACCTGCCGTATCATCAAAATAACAGGCGTCAATGGCATTGGAGACTAAATTCATCAGGCAGCGATGCACGCTTCTTTCGTCCAGCATCATATTACCGACTGCCGGAGATAAATCTTTCACCAGCGTCACAGCATGCTCAGCCGCATTTTCCGCCACGACATCCATCACATCCGCCACAATCTCGTTCGGCTGGCTCCACTGAAATTCCGGCTCCCGTTCTTTGGAATAGCTGAGTAGATCCATAACAAGATTAGATGTGCGGTCGATGTTCCGCTGGATCATTTCCCACCCATTTTTTACCTTATCAAAATTATTGCTGTCAATGCCGACATTGAGCAGATAGCTTCCCCCTTTATACCCGTTCAGAATATTTTTAATGCAATGCGCCATACCGGCAACGGTCTGGCCCACTGCCGCCAGTTGTTCTGAATGGATCAGCTCTCTTTCAAGGCGTTTTATTTCACGCAGATCCTGAAAGAAAACAACGCTTCCCATAACTTTACCGCCGCTGTAGAGCAGGGCGCCTGAATACATAACCGGGATAAGTGTCTGGTCATTTGAACGGATCGCTGTTTCTTCCCAGGGTTGATCTTCAAGCGACCTGGCAGTCGGCCGGTCTTTTAATAAAGAATCAATAACTTCTTCGGGGAAAATATCCCTCGCGTCTATTTTATCAACCACATCTTGATGTCTGAGACCGAACAGTTCCTGCGCCTCGGGGTTGAAAACGACAATTTTCCAGGTGTGATCGGTGGCCACAATCCCGTTGTTTGAGCTTCTGATCAGCTTCGATTGAAAATAGACTTTCTCTTTCAATTCTTCCTGGAGAATTGAATTTTCAATCGCCACCCCGATCCGGTTTCCGGTTAATTCCAGCAGATTTTTTTGTGCGTCCGTATATTTTTTAACCGAGCGGCTTCCCGACCGAATAATACCAAATGTATTTTTTTCCCTGTCAAAAATGGGCACATACGCTACAGATTTAAGGTTTTCGTTCTTCAGCATCTGAAGCTCGCTGTTTTTACTGAAATCCAGGTTTTTAAATATGGAGAGCCTTCCCTTTTGTGCCACCTTATAAATCATGCTGTTTTTATCAGCGATGGGCATTTTCCGGCAGATATTGCCGCAAACCCCGTAATTGTATTTCAGGTGGTAGAGGCCATCTTTTCCGGTAAGGTAGATACACAAAAAATCCGATTCAAGGATTTCGGCAATCTGCCGGATGGTCAGGTTAATCCGGAAATCAATATCCAGTGGCGCCCCAAGGGTCTGGTAGATCGAACATAACGTCTGCAGTTCGTGGTTGCGGCGTTTCCTTTCTTCTTCGGCCTGTTTGTCTTCGGTCTTGTCCCAGAGAGTTTCAATCACGCCCACGGTCTTTCCGTTTGTGTCCAGGATCGGTGCAGCGGTAAACCAGCACCATTTTCCATTTTTACCCAGATTGGGTAAAAACATTTCGGCTTCATACCCGCCTCGGGTCAGGGATGATTGTCGCCACTTGCCTTGATAGAGCGATCTGATCTTTTCTTCCGAAAACTTGTCGAGAATGGCATCGGCCATGGATGGCCGCTCGGTTTTCCAGAAAGGCACCCATTGCTTATTGGTCCCCACGATGTCTTCGGCTTTGTATCCGGAGAGTTTTTCCATGGCCCTGTTCCAGTGTGTCACCATATGGTCTTTATTGATCACGAATGTGGGAACAGAACTTCCTTCAATTACCTGGGCCATTTCCTGCTGGGCGGCTGTCAGCATTTTATTTTGCCGGATGGTTTCTTCAGCCGCTTTTTTCAGTGAGGTCCGGTCCTGGAGGGTTTCGATGGCACCGATAATCTGCCCCTCTGCCCCCTTGATCGGTGCGGCGGTAAAAAACAGCCACAAACCGTCTTCCCCGAGATCAGGAAAAAATTCTTCCGCTTCGTAGGCCCCGTCAATCAGGGAGGATCGGTTCCATTTTTTCCCATAGTATTTCAGGGCGTCCTTCCGGTTGATCCCGTCCAGAACCAGGTCCGCCATAGTGGGACGTTTCTTTTTCCGAAAGGGTTTCCACTGGTCACGGGTGCCGATGACTTTTTCCGCCGGGAACCCGGTTAGCTTTTCACAGGCACGATTCCAGTGGGTAACAATATGCTCCTGATTGATGACAAAGGTCGGGATGATATTTCCCTCGATAATCTGGTCGAGCTCTTTTTTGTTCCTGTTCAACTCCCGCTCAATGGTTTCATAGCGTTCGCATCGGCCCTGGACAAGCTGGCCGACATTATCGGCAAACCGGGTAAACAGAGATACCATGTCCGCTCTGGACATCTTTTTCTGTTCAACGACTTGCAGGATTTTGGCTTTTTCCGCCTCGATGAGCAGTGAGGACCAGAGGGTCCGACTCTTAATCTGGTCGATCAATTGAATCCCGTCCGGTTTTGTGTTTGAAATATCACTGGCGATTTTGGGGTTGTTGGTAATCTCAATCAGAACCCGAAGCCCCTTCAATCTATACAAGTCCCTGTAATCATCGGTCGTATAGATTCCATTCTGACGCGCATAATGAATGCCCACGGCCTGGTCGTCAATGTCGGCTACGCCCAGAATTTCCGGTTTTTTCCCTGGAAAACAGTCAGATAATAGCAATTCGAGTAACTGCTTGCAAAATTTCCCCCCACCCACGATGGCAATGGGGGTCTGGTTCGAGATCGCAATGATCGATCTGGATGCCGGTCTCATGGCCCCCTTTCCTCCACCGGATTGGCAGGTATAAAAAATACTTTATTTGTGATAGATATCAGGGATCTCAAAATCAACTCCGCTTTGTGTCGTAGAAGGCAGGAAAAAAATAGAACAAAATCGTTCCGGGGAATCTGAATAAACTATCATAACAAAACGGGTCTATCAAGAATTTAAAGCCGTTTTCAAAACCGATAAATGAAAGCCCATATATCTTTATGTTTGATCCGCGCACAAAACTGATTCTCACTTTTTTATATGCCATCTTTGTCGGCGTTACCGGGCAATTCTATTTACTGGCCGGGCAATGGATACTCCTGGCGATATTGATCGCCGGCCTGAAACAGATACGGGTGTATCTGCGCTGGCTACGCCTGGTAATCCCCATGGCGCTCTTTTTCGGTGGAGTCACCTGGTGGGCAGCCGGTGCGGCGGCGGGCGGGTTTGCCGCGTTGAAGCTGCTGACGCTTACCACGATTTTTTTTCTTTTTTTTGCTGTAACAGCGCCCGAGGACATGGCCAACTCTCTGGTTAAGGTAGGGCTTCCGTTTACGGCCGCGTTTGTGTTTTCCACCGCGATGCAGTTTGTACCGGTTATTGGCCGCAAAGCCCGGAATATTCTGGACGCCCAGCAGGCGCGGGGGATATCGATGTCACCGGGATGGGCGGCGCTCCGCCGCTATCCTGCGTTCTTGATTCCTCTGCTGATACAATCGTTTCAGCTGGCAGAGGAACTGGCCGAAGCCATGGAAGCCCGGGGGTTCAACCGGAAAGGGCGGACCTTCCTAAAAACGTATCATTTACAATGGAGGGACTGGTCCGCTATTGTTGGCGGAGGTATTTTGATATTTATTTTTTTAGCGGGCCGCTTTGGATAGGATGGGATCTTTTTGTATTTCTCTCCATCATTTTTATCTGAAATAAAAGCCGATTGATTTTTTAAGACCATTTTTTCCGGCAATTTCTAGTAACTGTTTTGTGTTTCGGTATACATTTTTCCGATTTATTTTCTTTCCCTGTCAGCCCATGAAAAAGTTTCTTTCCGTGTTCCGACGGAAAAGCTTTCCGGCATGGCTTCGTTTTCAAGGACCGCCCTGAGTTTTTCTCCGGCGCTCCAGTCATTGGGTGTTTTCGGGATCTTGGGCATAATACCATCCGGTGAATTGGGGTAAACATAAGATGAAACGATTCCGGCTTTTCGAAGCCATTTAGAAAGCGTCGCCTGGGGGACATCAGACTGTTTGGACAGCGCCGTGGCCGACCCGGGATCGGGACCGGACATTTTTTGAATCATCCTGTTTTTGAACATTTGCGAGTTCGGTATGGGCTCGAGGGGACACCTATCCTGACACAGGGGGAAGTGTTTTAAAATACATATAGATTTTTTCAAGCTTGGGTTTTTGTTTTTTCTTTGATATTTCAACACTGCCGAATTCGAAAAATTTTACCTTTTTAATTCCAACGTAATTGAAGAGTGCTTTTTTCATCAGTATCTTGTGTGCGTTTCTTAAAAAAAACAGCGGGTAGTTTTTTGGACCTTTCATGGTTGAAATACATATTACAGATTTCCCTTTAAGCAGGGCTGCATGAGAATATTTACCCGTATTCAGATAGGCGAAATGGGTTGAAAACAATTGATCAATATACCCGAGCAACATTGCCGGTGGCCGACCCCACCATATGGGATAGATAAAAACCATTTTTTCAGCCCAGAGTATCTGTTCCCGGTAAGCTGCGAATTTTGGATCGGTGTGCATATCGCTACGCTTTTTATTCTCATCAAAAAAAAGAACCGGATCAAATTTTTCTTTATATAAATCAACTACTTTTACGTTTATTATACTTTCATTTTCTTTTATCCCTTTAAGTGTATGCTCTAAAAAGGCGTAATTTAAACTTTGATGATTCGGATGTGTATAGATAATAAGTATGTTCATGTTGGCCCCTTTATGTTATCAAATGATACGTATCATAATGCACGGATAATTAATTGTCAAATGATAATTATCAAATGATAATAAGTAAATCTTTTAATAAATTGGCCCCAGTGGAAGATTATGGATAAAAAGTTATTTTTCCAAAATTTGATCCATTTTATCGGCACCGTACATGCCAGTACCCATTTTTTAATGAAGAATGCCCGTTCTGATGAAATTACACCGCAGCAGCACTCGATATTAGAGTATATTTTCTTCAACAAAGCAGTGACAACAAGTCAGGTAGCCGATTGTTTGAACATTTCCTTACCCAATGCCAGCAGGGAGTTAAAAAAGCTTTTAAATCTGGAACTGATTGTAAAGGTCGTTAATAATAAAGACAGGCGAACGAATACAATCCGTTTATCAGTTCAGGGACAAAACCTTATGCACCGCACGTTTGAAAGGATAGAAAAAAATTTTTGGGAAAGGTCAGGGGAAATGTCTGAAAAAGAGATGAAAGCCATTATTTCTTCCATAAAAATTCTTGAAAAAAAAATATTTATCCCCTGATGAAATATCCTCGCGAGGAACCAGAATATTTACCGTATCTGTCAAAGGCTGCCTTCTCAGGCAAGGTATTTATTATCAGGCAGGTATGATTTCCGGGTAGCTTAACATAAGCATGCCGTAGCCACCCTGGATATTCCGGGTACGGGTAATCCCCCTGCTCCCTAAAAAAATCTGGGTTTCAAATGAACGGAGGCCTGTATCACATAATAGGCAGAGGGGTTGATCTACCGGCAGTTCTCCAAAGCGGTCCGGCAACTCCTCCTGGGGAATGTTTATCCACCGGTCTCCATATTTTTCAATAAATGGCCGGGATTCGATCTTCCCCCGCACATCCAGCACCCTTACCTCATTTTTCTCCAGCTTCTTTACCAGATCCGCCACATCAATGGGGATATTTCTGCCGAGAATAATATTTTCAAGGGTGTTTCCTGCGGCGTTGACGACATCCATGGCCGAAGCATAGGGCGGTGCATATGATACTTCAAGGTTGGAAACTCCGGAGACATCCGCGTTGTATTGGAAAAGGGCTGCCACCGCATCCACCCGCGCTTTGACTGCATCCCCTTTTGATCCGACAGCTTCTATCCCTAATAATTTTCTCGTGTTACGGTCGGCAATCAGTTTAATAAATATCAACGCATGATCCGGATAAAAATGAGCATGTTCAGACTGAGCGACGACGGCATAGACCGGATCAAAGCCGGCATCTTCTGCCTGCTTGACGGTCAGCCCGGCCCGGGCAATACCCATGTCGAAAACTTTGAGACAAAAAGTGCCTACCGTCCCTTTGAATTCCTCCCATCCACCATTGAGGTTGGTGCCGATAATCCTGCCCTGGCGGTTGGCCAGCGATCCCAGGGGCATGGGTAGACGCTGACCGCTCACCAGGTGGGTCATTTCGATACAATCCCCGCCCGCATAAATATTGGGATCAGTTGTTCGCAAACGCTTATCCACCAGTATCCCCCCGTACATGCCGATGGCAAGTCCGGCTTCCCTGGCAATCTGTGAACTGGGTCGTACCCCCACCGCCACGATTACCAAATCACAGGGAATTTCAGATTTATTGGTTTTAACACCGGTTACACCGGTTTTTTCATCGCCCAGGATGCGGGTCACGCCTTCTTCAAGGAGAATATTGACCCCTTTTTCCGTCATATGATTTTCAATCAGACGGCTCATGTCTTTTCCAAAAGCCGGAGGGAGCAGTTGATCCATCATCTCAATCAATGTGGTTTCAACATCCCATAGATCGGTAAGGGATTCGGCCAGTTCCACACCGATGGCACCGCCACCGATCACGACCGCCCTGCTGACCTTGCCTTTGGATATCATGTCTTTAACCTGGATGGCGTTGTGCAGATTGGCCATCACCGTCACGCCCGGAAGGTCGACACCGGGAATCGGCGGCTGAACCGGGGTGGAACCGGTGGCCAGAACAAGCCGGTCATATGCCATCTCTTCGGTTTCGTCGTTATCCAGGTGCCGTACAAGGGCTATTTTTGCCTTTCGATCAATCGAGATCAGCTCGGTACGGCAGAGCAACTTCACATCTTTGCATTTTTCAAAAAACTCCCGGTCTCTCACATGGTGGGAGGCAGTAGAATAAAGACCTTCGATGTCTGTGACATCGCCTCCAACATAATAAGGAATGCCACATCCGCCATATGAAATCAGATAGTCTTTATCAATAATGGTTATCTCGGCGGATGGATCCAGCCGTTTCAACCGGCAGGCAGCCTTGGGCCCGAGGGCCACCGCTCCCACAACGAGAACTTTGCGTGACATCGCGACTCCTTTCAAAATTACAATATAATCTTTTGCAATGAGATAATTTCATGCACCCCATCTCTATTTTTAAATCCGCTTCGATTTACCCCACGCAATGAAGCCGGTCAAGGAACAATTCTTTATCGTAATTATTCAGCGAAATACACACCAAGTACCATTCCTGGACCCGGTTCTGCAGGGATTATTATCCGTCAGGGATCGAACTCACCATGGTTGTAGCCTATCTGATCCTTTCCGGTTGACACTTCTGACGGCATCGGGTTATCTGGATCAGGCGCTTCAACTGATATGATCGAAAAAGAGCAGAGCGGAAGAAAACGCCACCGGTGCCGGAAACCTGAATAATCGCGTCCGATTCGGCCGTATTGACCAACCTGCTACCGATAAGTGGCTTTTTATCATTAACGGATTGCTTGAAGAGATAATGCAAATGTCGTCAACGAGCGGGAATCATTCGGTTTTATCATACATTGTCCTGATGTGCACCGTGCTGCTGTTCCGTCCCCCCGGTGCGTATGGCGGATGGTCGCCTGCACCGGGAACGACTTGGCAGTGGCAGCTTTTCGGGCAAATCGACACGTCCATCGATGTTCAGATGTATGATATCGATCTGTTTGATACGGCGCAATCGGTCATTGACCGGCTGCACGCCGACGGCCGTGTCGTCATCTGTTACTTCAGCGCCGGATCCCTGGAAGATTGGCGGCCGGATGCGGGAAATTTTCCACCAGAAGTTGTCGGTAAACCGTTGGCCGGATGGCCCGGTGAAAAATGGCTGGATATCCGCCGCATCGATGTTCTCGGGCCGATCATGCAGGCGCGTCTTGATCTGGCCGTCAGCAAACAATGTGACGGCGTGGAGCCGGACAACATGGATGCCTATCAAAACGATGCAGGATTTCCCCTGACTGCGTCCGCGCAACTGGCGTACAATCGTTATATTGCGCACCAGGCACATCTGCGGAACCTCTCCGTCGGCCTGAAAAACGATCTCGACCAGGTTCCACAACTGGTGGGTGATTTCGACTGGGCGCTGAATGAAGAATGTTTCGCCTATAACGAATGCGATGCGCTTGATCCGTTCATCCAGGCGCGCAAGGCCGTGTTTGGCGTAGAGTACCAGGGGCATCCTGGTGTGTTCTGTCCGCAGGCCGCGGCAAAACATTTCAGCTGGATGAAAAAAAGCTTGATTCTCGACGCATGGCGGGTGGCCTGCCCGGTTGATCCCGTATCGGGCGCCGATCCCGCCCCGTTGGCACCGATACTCTATCTCCTGCAATGATACGAATAAAAGCGGGGTTTACATATCAGCGATGAATATTCAGCCGTGGTACCCGGCGGCCACCGGGAGCGGGTGATAAGCCCATATTGAGCTGGTTGATATGGCTGACCGATTAAGCGGCAGGTGTCCAAACGAGGATCGGTGATGACAAGGAATTTACTTTCAGAAAAGATAAGAGATCTTGCCGGTTCCACGGATAATAAGATTGAACTGACATGGCTAAAGGCCCGGGAAAAGCCTTATGGCCTCGGAGACGAAGAATTCCACATTGCCTTCATCGCTGACGAATTTAATACAGCCCATGCCCTGCACACGGAAATGGACTGCATCTGTTACGAAAACAGGGAAATGGGCATCTATTTCATCAAAGACCCGGATGGATACTGGCTTGAAATTGTTCCTAAAAGATAATCATGTTTTCTGTAAAAAAACATGACAACGCATCGCAAATCTGTCTTGAATCAGAGGGTTTTATATTTTTTACCATACCTCGGTATAGGCAATATCCACAAAGCTTTGTTCCATCTTAAATTTATGCGCTCTTTCCATGGAAGCAAGGTCGAGAAAGACGGCTTTTAATTCCGGGTTCTCGCAATTTTCTGCAAGGCTGGTATATTTTTTCATGGCGATCTCTTCGCTTTTCATGGCGAGTGCGATGGCTTCCTTCAGGTCCATTTCATCATTGACTTCAGGCATTTCAATCGTTTCCGACACCTTGTAATCTTTTTCAAAGTCAAAATGGAGGCGTTGCAGTTTCCCCTGATTTAAAATATCGTTTAAAATTATCTCATGTTTCTCTTCTTCTTTGGAAAATTTCTCAAACACCCCCTGGAGGTACGGATCTTTTATCTTCTTTGAAATTTTAGCGTAAAATTCCTTGGCTTCAATTTCATTTTTAATGGCATCTGAAATCACACTTTTGTATTCTTCAAAATCCATGGCGGCCCTCCTGACGATGATATTCAAAATGATTTGTCCCACGAATCAAAATTTAGCTTTAATGTCTAAATGTCAATATTTCTAGATATCTTATCTTATAAGAAATGTGACTGCAAGCAGAATGGATTTTTTCATGGACAGGGTAAATCTGAGGCCGGCCCGTGGATATGGTGCCTGATTTGTCGCTCTTTCCTGATAAAGGATCTGAAAAAGCTGCCGGACGATCATTTGTGTCCGGCAGCCGCGATACGCCTTTTTTTACAGGTCGAATACCAGTGAATGGACCTTCCCGGTTTCCTTTTCAATCAATTGAATTCTCAGTTTTCGAACGGATGTGGCCTCGCCGGGGAAAAACAGCACGCCGTAAGCCAGCGATCCAGGTGAAATCTCTTTGTTTTCCAGCGATTTGGAACGAAGATCCTGGGCAATATAGTGCATGGCCTGGTTGTCGCTATAGCCTTCAATACCGCCCATGGTCCCGCCGGCTGCCCCGCCGACCGCAGCCCCCTTGCCGATTGCCTCAAGGACATCCTCGCCGGTGACAATGCCGACCGCCGCACCGATCACCGCCCCGGCCACGGCACCCAGCAGGCCTTTTTGGGCTCCCTGTTTGAATGCTTCGTTCGTATGGGCGTATTTGGTGGCGCGTTCATGGGCGATGGCCTGGTTCAATATCGGCCACAGGTTGCCGTCTGATTCTTCCAGCAGGGCCTCTGCGGCATTCATTTCCAGGTGGTTCGTTCCCTGGTTATCAATGATTACCTGGACCGGGAGGATACCGGCCCCGCGAATATCAAATCCAAAGGCCTTCCATGCCGTTTCGTTGTCGACATACGCCCGGGCGGCAATTTGGACGCCATCCAGCGTTACCACGTTCGGGTATGCCGATGGCGCCTTGAAGGGAATGGGTGTCGCTTTATATGCGGTGGCACAGCCGGATATAACAAAGGCAATCAAAACAACGATGATAGATACTGATTTTTTCATTTTTTCTCCTTAAAGATAACTGTCTGGCATGGCATGTTTCTATCAAACAGGATATGGACCGGGTTTCGGGTTCGTCATTCTCTTTGACAGGATGACGATGATATCGACTTTTGTCAACCGGTTACGGGGCTGTCGAGTGTTGTCATACGATCTAATCCGTTTATTCATATTGCCCCCTTCAGCTCCGGTAATAAAAAGTCTCCCCGTGATTCAGGGGGATATAGCGATCCAGCAGCCCGGCTGATTCAAGTTCCCGGCGAAGTTCAATGGGGGGAAGGTAAACCGGTTCATTGCCCAGCCGGAAAGTTCCCCAGTGGACAATGATCAGGCGTCTGGCGCCCAACTCTTGAAATGCCTGCACGGTTTCCGCCGGGTCAAGGTGCTGATTTTTCATGAACCAGCGAGGGGCATAGGCGCCCAGGTTGATAATGGCCAGATCAATGGAAAACTCTTTTCCGATATCACGGAAACCATCGAAATAGGCCGTATCTCCCGAGACATAAATAGTGGGGCCGCTGGCGGTCTTTATCAGGTACGATCCCCACAAGGATCGGTTGGGGCCGGTGACGGGATTACGCATCGTCCAGTGCTGGCAGGGAAGCAGGGTGATTTCCCGTTTTCCCTGCCGAAAGGATTCAAACCAGTCCAGATGGGTCCGGTTTTTCATCGACAGACCATTAAAAATATCGTTGTAACCCAGGGGTGAAATCAGGTGGGTCTCCCTGGAAAATGACGCCAGCGTCGGTTTGTCCAGATGGTCGTAATGACCATGGGAAATCAGGATATGATCGGGCCGGGGCATCTCTTTGACCGCATGGGTCAGGGGGGTAAAATCCTTGATGAAAAAGTTAAGTCCGAAAAAAACAGGATCAACGAGAAAATATGTCTCCATATCCTTGATCATCAGACTGGCGTGATTTAAAAAGGTAACCGATAGTCCCTTTCCCTGTTTTACCGGCGTCCAGTCAATGGAAACCGGCATTTCGCGTTCTTTATTATACTCTGTTTTGAAATGATTTTTTGCAAAGAATTTCCACTTTAAAACCGGCCAGATACTTCCGGGAACTTTATCAATAAACGGGCTTATGAAATGATCCCCGTTATGATGAATTTTTTTCCGCGCCATCTCTTTCAGCGACAACCCCTTCCATTCGGCGGTCATTTACCCTCCTTTTTCCGTAGTATGAGAAATATTGAGACGTCCGCCAGAAGACAAAAGGCTCGATATCGTTAGTATCTTTCCCCCAAAATAATCTTTTTAATGAATCGCCGATGGGTCATGATCGGGCGCTTTTTGCCGCTTCAGTTATTTTCCTAAGACCGATCCTCCCTTCGCTGTCAGGGAGTAGATGTGTCGATCCGGTTTGCTCTCTTTTGTTTTTCAACCGACCGGGTGGCCAGTTCCTGATCGGCCAATCGTTTGAGAATCGGGTAAATTTGGCCGTAACTCCCGTTCCGGAAATTGCCGGTAATTTTTTCAAATTTCTTCATGATATCATAGCTGGACACGGCCCCCATGCCAAGCAGGCCCAATACGGCGTATCTGCTGTTTTCTCTCATCGTTTGTTTCCAGGCGTAATTATATATCTAAACAAGATCTATCTTTAAGATACAGATAGCGATTGATTTTGTCACGGTTATATTCAGGTGGTATCTTTTGATCCATCGCCATCATTTAAGGAAATAACAATTACAATTATTTGCGCATATCAGCCACATATTGATGATATGCGCAAATATCTCATTTGCGCCGATGATCAACCGCCGAGTAGAAGCAAGCATCCGGGCAGACATTATCGATGTTTCAGTACAACGGGCATCATTCAGAATTTTCTGGCACGGTGTTTGCGTTCAGATGGGTGAACAGTTACCTCCTGCGCCTGCCGGCCAACCACCCGGAGCGGCCCACTGAGCCCGGCAAAATTTTGAGGGTGGATTGATTGGCATTTTGACGAGATTCTGAATGAGAGCTGATGATGGAAAATTCAAAGCCGGACGATAAAAAAGAGCGGAGAAAGTCCCCCCTGGAAAATATTAACGGCCAGGTTTTCGAAAAATACAAAGAAGTGTTGAAGCGATTGCCCGACATCGGTCCGGTTTTGATGCTTTATATGCAGTCGGGTCACCGAAAATTTAACTTTATCAGCGATCTGGAATGGCTTTTGCTGCCGCCATTGATGCTGAAACAATGTAAATTGTATACGGAAAAGGGATTTCCAGTCAGCTATATTTCATGGGCCTTTCTCAATGAAACGGTAGAAAAACGTCTGATCAAGAACTGCGGCCGACTGTCGCCGGAAGACTGGAAATCCGGAAGCCGGTTGTGGTTGATTGACGTGGTGGCGCCGTTTGGCGGGGTTGAGCGAATGCTGGCCGACATCCGATTCAATCTTTTTCCGGATCGGCCTGTCCGGATTCTGGCCCGGGATCCGGCCACCGGTGGTGTCCACCTTCGAGAGTTGCCAATACCTGCAAAAAAGGAAGCAGATTGAGGCCGCGGGCGTGACAGGAACAGGCGGAAAACAAACCCAAGGGGCTATTGGCAGATCCTGGGCAGGCCGGGGTTTTCCCGGTGTAATTATTGATCACCCTCTTTGGCGGGCGGGCTGGAAAATTTCAAAATCATCCCAGCAGATCCAACGCGGTTCGGCAATACATTTCAACACCCGTGGCCAGGATTTTTTCGTTAAAATCAAACCGGGCGTTATGGATGGGCGATCCATTTTCACGGCCGGTTCCCAGGCAGAAGAAGCATCCCTTTGATCGTTCCAGGAAATAGGCCATGTCTTCGGCACCCATGGATGGGTTTGGTACAAGGGTCTGCTCTTTTCCCACGGTTGCCTCGGCACACCGACGTACCACCCTTGTCATTTCCGGATCGTTGATTAGCGGCGGGAATCCTTTTTCGAACTTAAACTCGTATTGTGCATCCATGGCATTGCAGATTCCGGCAATAATCTTTTCGAGCCGCGAAGGCCAGGAATCCCAGACCTCTCGATCAAAGGTCCGCGTCGTGCCGCTCATCGTGGCGGTGTCGGGGATAACGTTAAATACAGTACCCGCATGAAAACTGCCCACGGTCACCACGGTCGGCGTGAGCGGGTTTATATGCCGGCTGGTAATTCGTTGAAGGGCGCCCACGACCTGACAACCGATCTCAAGGGCATCGACACACTGGTGGGGATAGGCGCCGTGACCGCCTTTGCCGATAACAGTCAAATCAAATTGATCCATGGCAGCCATTAATACCCCGTCGCGCACGCCGATGGTCCCTTCCGGAATATCGGGCCAGACATGACATCCCACAGAATAATCAACGGCCGGGTTTTTCATCACACCTTCCTCGATCATCGGCAGAGCGCCACCCGGCCCTTCCTCGGCCGGTTGAAAGACAAACCGGACCGTCCCGGAAAGCTGATCAGACAGCTCACAGATAATCTTTGCGGCGGTCAACACCATCGCCATATGCGCATCATGCCCGCAGGCGTGCATCACGCCATCATTCGTGGAGGAAAAGGGCCGGCCCGTCTTTTCGGTGATGGGCAGGGCGTCCATATCGGCCCGGATAAGCAGGTTTAACCCCGGTCTGCCGGTATCGAGAAATCCGACCACGCCATACCCGGCAATGCCGGTTCGAAGGTCAAGCGGTAATTTATTCAGACAGTCGGTGACATACGCAGCCGTTTTTTCTTCGGAAAAGGCCAGTTCCGGAATACGATGCAAAAACCGACGATGCTCGACCACTTTCGACAGGTTTTTTTGGGCGATTTGTTTAATATTCATGGTAACTCCAATGATTCCTGTTATTAAAAACGATTTTCTTCCACCGCATGACAGGCGACGCGGCGGTTTTTCCCGTCTGCCCGTAACATCGGTACTTCTCTTAAGCAACGATCATTTTTCAATTGGCAGCGGGGATGAAAGGTACACCCGCTGGGCGGATTCAGCGGGTTGGGAATTTCGCCCTGAACCGGCGACCGGGTGCGTCCGGTCATCAGGATATCAGGAATGGTATCGAATAGCAGCCGGGTATAAGGATGCCGCGGATGATCGAACAGCTCATCCGCCGGGGCAACCTCACACAGGCGGCCCAGATACATTACACCCACCCGGTGGGCCATGTGGCGCACGACGGCCAGGTCGTGAGAGATAAATAGATACGACAAACCCAATTGTTCCTGAAGATCTTTCATCAGGTTTAAAATCTGGGCCTGGACGGAGACATCCAGCGCCGAGGTCGGTTCGTCACAAACAATAAAATCAGGCTCACTGGCCAGAGCCCGGGCAATGGAAATACGCTGCCGCTGGCCACCGGAAAATTCATGAGGAAATTTATCCCCGTCCCGGGCGGTCAAACCGACCTGGCGCAGCAACTCGGCAGTGCGAGTTAAAACAGCCTCTTTTTTCTGAAGCAGGCCAAACGCCCGGATCGGCTCGCTCACAATCCGGGTAACTCGCCAGCGGGGATTTAAACTGGCATAGGGATCCTGAAAAATCATGGCCATGCGGCGACGCAGCTTCAGCGCTTCGGATCGGTCCGCCAGGGAGGCCATATCAATACCGTCAAAGTAGATCTTCCCGGCGGTAGGGGTATAAAGCCCTACGACCATATAGGCGACCGTTGATTTGCCGCATCCAGACTCGCCCACCAGAGCGAAGGTTTCTCCCGAATTGATAGAGAAAGCAACGCCATCTACGGCCTTTAAAAATTGACGGGGAATCCGTTCAATTAAACGGTTCATAAAGGGTTTGGATACATCAAAGCGGCACTTCAGGCCGGTGGCTTTCAACAGCGGTTTTGTGTCGGTTACGGGCATCGACTTTTCATTCGGGTTGATGGGTGTCATCATAAAGCCAGCAGGCCACCTGGACAGGGCCGTTTTTGATTAAGTTCGGTCGTTTTTCCCGACAAATGGCCATACACTTCGGACAGCGGGGATGAAATGCACACCCGCCGGGGATGTCAGTTAATCGCGGCATGTTGCCGTCAATCTGGACCAACCGCGATTGATGTTGATGAAGCGACGGAATGGCATTCATCAGCCCCCGTGCATATGGATGGGTCGCTTGTTTCACAACCCGCCTTACCGTGCCGACTTCTACTAACCTTCCGGCATACATCACCGCTACGCGATCCGCAGTTTCGGCGATGACCCCCATGTCGTGTGTGATAAGAATAACAGCTGCCCCGTACTCGGCGCACAATTGCTTGAGCAGGGCGATAATCTGGGCCTGGATGGAAACATCGAGTGCCGTGGTCGGCTCGTCTGCAATAATCAGCGCGGGATTTACGCAAAGCGCCAGGGCAATAACCACGCGCTGACGCATCCCGCCGGAAAATTGATAGGGGTAATGGTCTATTCGACTTTCCGCCGCCGGAATGCCAACTTCTTCCAGCAGGTGGACGGCGTGCGAACGGGCCCTGGAAGCAGACATATCGGTATGAGTCTGGATCGTTTCCACCAGTTGCTGGCCGACGGTATACAGCGGATTCAGGCTGGTGAGCGGGTCCTGGAAAATCATCCCGATCTGTTTGCCCCGGATTTTCCGCATCTGGGCATAGGGCAAATTGTCTATCCGGCGGCCGCTTAAAGCGATATGGCCAGCGGTGATGTGGCCGGGGGGTTCCAGTAGCCCGATAATGGCCTGCCCGGTCAGAGATTTTCCGGCGCCCGATTCTCCCACGATGCCGAACACCTCTCCGGGAGCAATGGCAAAAGAAATATCTTCTACGGCGACCAAAGGCCCCCTTCGGGTGGCAAATTCGATGCGGAGATGGTCAACGGTGAGTAGTGGTACTGTCATCCCCGTCATCTTAGTTTCGGGTTAAGCGCATCGCGCAGCCAGTCGCCCAGCAGGTTCACGGACAATACCAGTACCGCCAGGAAAATGCTGGGAAAAATCGTAATCCACCATTCACCGGAAAATAAAAAATCGTTTCCAATCCGGATAAGCGTTCCCAAGGATGGCTCGGTGGGCGGCACCCCGACGCCAAGAAAAGAGAGCGTGGCCTCGGTGATGATTGCCACGGCCAGATGGATGGTGGCAATAACCAATACCGGCCCCATAACGTTGGGAAGGATATGACGCCACATAATTAAACCCGGCCGGATACCGATGACCCGGGCAGCCTGGACATATTCCTTGTTTTTTTCCACCATCGTGGAACTTCTCACCGTCCGGGCGTATTGGACCCAGCCGGAGATCCCGATGGAAAAAATTAAGACACTGACCGAGAGTCGTTCCACATCGGTACCGGGGATCATGGTGCGCATGATTCCATCTACCAGAAGCGCAATTAAAATAGCCGGAAAACTGATTTGAATCTCGGCGACCCGCATGATGACGGCATCCACTGTACCGCCGATATACCCGGATATCACGCCCAGGCTGACACCGAGCGTCAGAGAAAAGATCACGCTTGAAAACCCCACCAGAAGAGAAATACGTGAACCGTAAAGAATGGCAGAAAAAAGATCGCGTCCCTGATCGTCGGTTCCCAGCATATAGCGGCTGTCACCTCCGGCATCCCAGGCCGGGGGAATATGGGAATCGAGCAGGTCGAGGCTGGCCATATCAAAGGGGTTTTGGGGGGCAATCCATGAGGCACCTGCAGCACTGATAAATATCAGCAACGTGATGATGGATGCAATGATGGTTATCGGTGACTGTCGGTAGGAATAAAAGATATCACCATCAAAGAAACGTTTCAGGGTGTCGGTCAGGCGATGCCACCGGGTGGGCGCAAGGGAATTCGTCGGCACTGGTTTATGCATGTCCACCTGCTCTGCCCATATCAACCCGCAACCGGGGATCGACCACATAATACAGAATATCAACAATCAGGTTGATCACTACAAAAAAGAATGCCACCAGAATCAGATAGGCAGCCATGATGGGGATATCCACATTGTGAATCGCCTGGAGAAACATCAGCCCCATACCGGGCCACTGAAAAACCGTTTCGGTAATAATGGCAAATGCAATGATCGATCCGAGCTGGAGCCCCGTGATGGTAATAACCGGGACCAGCGTGTTTTTCAGGGCATGGCCGAAATGAATGGCCCGGTCGGTGAGTCCTCGCGCCCGGGCAAACTTGATGTAATCGGTCCGGAGGACCTCGAGCATTTCCGAGCGGACCAGTCGCATGATCAGGGTCAATTGAAACAGGCCCAGGGTCACGGCCGGCATGATCAGCGCTTTCAGACCGGTTTGGGTCAGCAGGCCAGTGGTCCACCAGCCCAAGTGAACCACATCCCCCCGGCCATACGACGGCAGCCATCCAAGGATCACGGCAAAAATAAAAATCAGGAGAATCCCGATTAGAAAGGTCGGCAGCGATACGCCCACAAGGGAAAAAGCCATAAAGAGCCGGCTGAGCCATCCCTTGGGCTTTAATCCCGTATATACACCCATGGGCAGCCCGATCACCAGGGCCAGAAACGCCGCCACAAAGGAGAGCTCCAGTGTCGCCGGTAATCTTTCCTTAAAAAGCTCGGTAACAGGTCGCTTGTGCTGGTAGGAGAGGCCAAATTCTAACCGGGCGGTATTGCCCACAAACCGGATGAACTGGACGACCGCCGGGTCATTTAAGCCGAGATCTTCACGCAGTTTTGCCCGCTCAGCAAACGAGGTTTCAATCCCCACCATCTGGTGAACCGGATCACCCACATAATTAAACATGAGGAACGCCACCATCGCCACGAAAAACATGACAACCAGGGACTGGATCAGTCTGCGGATAATGAATGCGAGCATATGTCAGGCCAGAAATAATACCCGTTCGGGTATTGAGCTTTAAGTATCGCCAGCAGATCCAACCGCATCCGCCGGTTCAACAGGCCGTGCCGGAACACCCGTCAACAATATTGAACAGGTTGCCGGCAACGGCATATTCAGGGGGAAAAACGGCTTATTTAACCGTCACATAATAAAGCATAAACTGGTTATCGGCCCGCTGGACCAGGTTGATATTGTCCTTTTTACCCCAGGCCAGCGCCTGCTGATGAAGGGGGATATAGCCGATATCGTTGTTGAGAAGCTCGTAGGCTTCCTTGATCATCTGGTTCCGCTTGTTTAGATCCGTTTCGCTCAGGATTTGGTCGGTCAGCTCATCGATCCTGACATTGGCGTAACCGCCCAGGTTGAATTTTCCCCGACCGGATTCCTTATCGCGGCTGTCGATCAGATTGTAGAGGACATTGTAGCTGTCAAAACTCGACGGCGTCCATCCCAGCAGATAAAACTCAGTATCATAGGCCAATACTTTCTTAAAGTATTGTGCCTTGGGCTGGGCTTTCAGGTTTACTTTTACACCAACTTTAGCCAGCATGGAGACCACTGCCTGGCAGATCTGTTCGTCGTTCACATAGCGATTATTGGGGCAGTCCATACATAGATTAAAACCATCCGGATATCCGGCCTCGGCCAGTAGTTTTTTAGCGGCCGCAGGATCGTAGGGCAGCCGTTTGAAATCCTTGCCAAACGGCTGAAACAACTTGGGCGATATCATGATCGCCGACGGTTCACTCAGACCCCGCATGATTTTTTTCTTGATGGCATCGATATTGATCGCCTGGTAAAAAGCCTGGCGCACCCGCTTGTCTTTTAGCGGATTTTTCCCTTTAATATTGGAACACTTAAGCTCGTCATCCGCCTGGTTGAATCCCAGAAAAATCGTCCGCAGTTCCGGGCCGGACAACACCGATGTGCCTGGATGGTCGTTGACCCGCTTGATGTCCTGAACCGGTACCGGATACATCATGTCGATTTCGCCGGACAGCAGGGCTGCAACCCGGGTGGCATCTGAAGAAATGGGCGTAAAAATGACTTCGGTGAGATTGTGTTTGGGTGTATCCCACCATCCATCAAACGGCTTCATGACCGTCTTTACATCGGTTTGTCTTTCCGTGATGACAAAAGGACCGGTTCCATTTTCATGACGGGTGGCATAATTCTCTTTACCTGATTTTATGTTGGTCGATTCAACAGCGTCATTTTTTTCACACCACTCCTTGTCCATCATGTACCAGGTGGACCATTCGGATATCAGGATGGGATTGGGTTGGGTGGTAATAAAATCGACGGTATAATCATCGATCTTGACGACTTCCTTGATCGTGGATACCCGGGTTTTGAAATCAGACCCCTCGGACCGGGTTCTTGCGACGGTGAATATCACGTCATCCGCATTAAAATCATTACCGTTATGAAATTTAACCCCTTTGCGCAGGTAAAAGCGCCAGCGGGTCGGCTCCACCATTTTCCAGCGCTCGGCCAGGCACGGCTCGGTTTTCAGATCCGGTCCTCTTCGAACCAGCCCTTCGTAGACGTTGCCAAGAAAACCGATCAGAAATGTTTCATTTAAAGAATGGGGGTCCAGGGAATTGGCATCCCCCTGGAACGCCCACTTAAAAGTTTTAGCTGAGGCCGAGCCGGGAAATACCGTCAGCGCCAATCCGACAACCAGAACGGCCGTCATGAGCAGCAATAGCTTTTTTCGCATGGTTTCTACCTCCTTTTAGATAATTGATCTGGCATTCCGGTATCATGTCTGAATGCCTGACCTGCCTGCGTTGATAGATTCTCCTATTGTTTTTTAACAATGGAGATCCGGAATGTTTTTGCTGTTATATCGCTGTTATATCAAGGGACAACTCCCGGCGCTTTTTCCATAAACGCATCCAGCCGGTCGTAGAGCGCAAACAGGCTGTCGAGCCGGACATGCTCTGTCAGGGTATGGGCGCTGTTATCGCCTTCCGGTCCCCACACAATTCCCCGTATGCCCCGCACAGATAAAAACCGGGCGTCGCTGGCGCCGTGCTCGTTACCCACAACGATATCGCCGTACATATCGACGAGCAGGTCCAGATAGGGCGATTCTCCGCCGAGAAACATCGGTTCCTTTTCTTCAATCACCAGCTCTCCGCTAGTTTTTTCCTGCAGCAACCGGAACAGTGTTTCCGGATCATCATCTTCTGTATACCGGATGTCGAATATCGCTTCGGCCCGGTCGGGTACCTGATTGAAAGATTGACCCGCCTGGATCTTGGAAAAATTCAAGGTCCGGTGCCAGTGACCGGGACCGGTCTGATTGAATTCAGCCTTGATGGTGTTAAAGTCGGCAATCAGGTTTTCAATGGCATTTTCACCCAGCCACGGCCGGGCACCATGGGCGCTTTTTCCGTTGGCGATCAGTTTTAAGGTGAGCAACCCTTTTTCCCTGGAGACCACCTTGTTCAGGGTGCCGCCGTCCAGGGCGATACAAAAATCAACCTTGACATCGGCCAGCACTTTTTCGGCACCGTCATGGCCGCCGACCTCCTCGTCACTGGTTATCAGTATTCCGAACGGCAGGGCATCGACCCCCTTGCCTGCTTTTTCAAGGCGCTGGATATGTTCTTTCAGGAGCACCAGTGACAATGCCGCCGCATACTTATCATCGATGGCGCCCCGGCCGTAGAGGCT
Source organism: Deltaproteobacteria bacterium (assembly GCA_003973265.1). Lineage (GTDB taxonomy): Bacteria > Desulfobacterota > Desulfobacteria > Desulfobacterales > QNYZ01 > QNYZ01. The sequence goes on from QNYZ01000036.1 coordinate 64,690, forward strand.
TCCGTCTTTTTCAGCCGGGTCAAAAAGTGATTCCGGCGCGTCAACCACATCAATATGACTCATCAACAGGATGGGGGCATCATCCGGCCGGGGGAGGATCAGGATGGATGGGTACCCGTTGTGCTCAAATGTCTGGTGGTGGATATGATGGCCTTTCAGATAGTCCGAAATAAAATCGGCACACCGATGAATCTCATCGGGTGCCGAGTGCATGGTTTTAAATCGGATCAGGTCTTTTGTCAGGCGAAGGATTTCCGCCGCAGTAGTTGGATGAATTGTCTTGTTTTCCATAAATTTCCGTATCCAGATTATTTATTAATGATTATATTTATCCCGAAGTGATCGATATATAAACAGGATTCACCCATAGTTAAATCCCTGCCGGATGTCAAGCAGCGGATTTCAAGCAGCGGGCAACAGTCAGAATCTCAGAACAGATCGCAAAACCACCGGGGTGAACCGATTTTTCCTGCGACCTTTTCATTTCCTTAAAGACCGGTTAAACTGATAAAATGGTTTCTTCGCATTCCAGACGAAAAAAGAAACGACGAAAAAACAAACCCTCTTCCAGGAAGGGATGGGCCCGGCGCCTATCCACGGTTTTTTTTCGCATCCTGGCAGGATGTCTACTCATCAGCTTTTTGTCTGTTCTGTCCCTGCGCTGGATGAACCCGCCGGCCAGCATGATGATGATCCTTCAACGTTATGATGCAGCGGTGGGTCACCGAACAGATTTCCGTATCGATTACCGCTGGGTGAACTGGGTAGAGATCGCCGATTATCTTCCCCTGGCTATCATTGCCGCCGAAGACCAGAAATTTGCCACCCATCATGGGTTTGATTTTGATTCCATTGCCGACGCCGTTAAGACCCGGATGCGCGGTGGCCGCCTGCGCGGGGCGTCCACCATTTCCCAGCAGGTGGCCAAAAACCTTTTTCTCTGGCCGGGAAAATCCCTGCTGCGCAAGGGAATCGAGGCGTATTTTACTGCATTGATCGAGATGCTCTGGAGCAAACAGCGCATTCTGGAAGTGTATATGAACATCGCTGAATTCGGCGATGGTATTTTTGGCGTGGAGGCGGCCAGCCGGAGATTTTTTAAAAAACCGGCCCGGCGGATTCGTCTGGGAGAGGCGGCGCGACTCGCGGCTGTATTACCGAACCCCAGGGCCATGCGCCCCGATCACCCGTCACCGCATGTAGCCAGACGCGCCCGGTGGATCCGACGTCAGATGGGACGGATGGGTGGCAGGCATGTGATAGACAATATTCAAATACATCACGCCCGCTAAAAAATATGCTTTTCGGTTTTTTAAGGTGGTGGCCGGAAGGTATGCATGGTAAACTTGTAGAAAGAGTGGGCGCTGCCATAAAAAAGCATTGCCCGTTAAACGGATTTATTATCCTCGCCTGAACATTCAACCGGCCCGCAGGCGCAGCGCCGGGTTTACCGTTGCACCGGATCGAATAATCTATCATTTTAAGGTAGCCATGGATCGATTCAACACAAGCAGTATCTCCGATTTCAGTAAATGGGTGGAAGAAGCTGGAAACGGCGTGGTCATGATTGACCATCGCGGGATGATCATGGTTTTCAACCGCATTGCCCGAAGACTGCTCGGTAAATCTCTTGTCAACCCTGTGGGTCGTTTTATCAAGGATATTTTTCCTGATTCATGGGATGATCTAAAAAATATTCTAAGCAGTGGTCAGGCCCAGATCGCCAAACGGGTGGAGTTCGAAAACGGCACCATTATCGCCAATCGGACGCCGATTATGGAAAAGGGTCGACCCGTGGGCGTGCTCAGCATTTTTCAGGATATTGGCGAATATGAACGCATCCTGACACAGCTTGAAGCCTACAAGCAACTGAATGAGGAACTGAACGTCATCATCAACTCTTCCTATGATGGACTCTGGATTTGCGATCACGAGGGGAAAGTTATCCGGGTCAACCGTGCCTCTGAAAAAATGAGCGGACTCAAGCAGTCGGATGTACTGGGAAAAAAGATGGAAGAGCTGGTACAAGAGGGTTTTTTTGACAAATCTGCCACCCTGGAAGTGCTAAAGCTCCGTACGGCCGTAACCCTCATCCAGAAAATCAAGGGGGGGCGGCATGCCATGGTAACGGGCAACCCCGTGAAAGATGCGGAGGGAAATATTCGCCTGGTCGTGGTAAATGCCCGGGATATTTCCGAGTTGAACCGCCTGCAGGCGGAACTCGAACAAAGCCGTCAGCTCAACTATCAATACAGTTCCGAACTCAACCACCTCCATCGCTACCAACACCAGCATGCCAAGGTGATCTTCCGTAGCCCGATCATGAAACGTATCTTTGAAACTGCCATGCGCGTGGCCCGGGTGGACTCCAGCGTGCTTATCTCTGGCGAATCTGGCGTTGGAAAAGGACTCTTTGCAAAACTGATTCACGAGGCCTCCAGCCGGGCCGATGCCTCGCTGATTCATATCAACTGTGGCGCCATACCGGAAACCCTGATTGAGGCAGAACTTTTCGGATATGAAAAGGGGGCTTTTACCGGTGCCTGCACCCGTGGCAAACCCGGTTATTTCGAAATGGCTGACGGTGGAACCCTTCTGCTCGATGAAATTGGAGAACTGCCCCTCAGTGTCCAGGTAAAACTGCTCCAGTTTTTAGAGGACAATCGCTTCATGCGAATCGGTTCGACCCAAACACGAAAGATCGACACCCGTATTATTGCCGCCACCAATCGCGAACTGGAAGACATGATCCGGAAAGGGTCGTTCAGGGAAGATCTTTTTTTCCGGCTGAATGTGGTACCGATCAGAATACCGCCCCTGCGTGACCGCAGGGAAGACATTCCGCTTCTGGTCCACCATTTTCTCAAGCGCTTCAATCAAAAATGCAACGCCTGCAAGGTATTGACACCTGCGGCCCTGGATACGCTCCTCCGATACCCCTTCCCGGGAAACGTTCGCGAATTGGCCAATCTGACCGAACAGCTGGTCGTCCTGACTCCCCATGATAAAATCAGGCCTGCCGACCTGCCGATAGCGATACGAACACCCGAATCTGACCCATACCTTTTAGAATCGCAGAATGAATGGGAATTGTCGGCAATCGTCCGGAAGGTTGAAACACGGATCATCATCAGAGCGCTCAAACAATGCGGCAGTCAGCGCAAAGCGGCCAGACTGCTGAAAATTGACCACTCGACCCTCTCCCGCAAAATCCGGCGGTACGGCATCGAGACTGTTGCGATAACGCACCATATTGATTAATTGCACCGTCTCAAGCGGATATATTGAATTTGATGTATTAACAACAAATTATGGTTCACCGACAGCGCCAGGATGTTGCATTTTTTCAACACGCCGACACAAAACCGTTATGACACCCGGCCGGGATGAAAGAGGCTCTTCAATCTTTTTAAAGGGCCGATAAATAACAACTATTTGTATTAACAGGATTATCAAAGACAGGTTTCAGGGCTTGAGGCCCGCTGCAGGTTGTCCGGAGTATCTGGCATGGGGCTTGCTATGTCTCTTAATATGGAATCGCTCGCCTGGCTTCCCGACGGTTGGTTATCTCCCGGTGCTCGGGTGCTGTTGCAAAAAACGTACAGGCTTTTATGGACCCATCTCCGTCTTTTGATTCGCTGGCAGAAGCCCTTGTTCCTGATAAAACCCGGGCCATGATTCTTCTCGAGGAAACGGTGCAGAACGAAGGATCGATGTTGCTGGAAAGGTTAATGTCCCGAATCGGCAATGGAATGATTTTTGAGATAATGAACGACAGCCGGCCGTTAACCTTTCTCATTTCTCTACCGGCTGAACGGCTCGACGAGGCCGTTTTATGGCTGACCGAACAGGGAATAACGCGGCTTAAGGCCGTGCAGCGAAAATAGGTCCGTAACGGACAGGCTACCGCAACGATATCGTGGATACGCACATCACTGAGGCGATGCCGTAACCAAATCCGAAGGAGGATCTCATTTTTCCAAATAGCGCCATAATTTTTTGCGATAGATCGAGGAAAACGCATCTCGCTCTTTAAAGATAATATTGGTGGCTTTGAACGGAAAGGATCAATTTATGGCGTCAGTTAAATACGAACGGGTGACCAAATCCTTTGGTGACCTTACCGTAATCAAGGGCGTCGACCTGGACATCCGGGACGGCGAGCTGGTAGTTTTTGTGGGCCCTTCCGGGTGTGGTAAATCAACCCTGTTGCGGATGATGGCGGGCCTGGAAGAGGCGGACGGCGGCAACCTCTATATCGGTGAAAAAAGGGTCAATGATATTCTACCCAAAAACCGGAATATCGCCATGGTATTTCAAAATTACGCGCTTTTTCCGCATATGACTCTCGGAGAAAACATCGGGTTCGGGCTAAAAATTCGAGGCGTCAATAAAAAAGAACGCGCAAAGGCGGTGGCAAAAGTCGCAGAGATTCTGGGCCTAGAAAAATTGCTGGATCGACAACCGCGTGCATTATCGGGTGGTCAGCGGCAGCGGGCGGCAATGGGTCGTGCTATTGTAAGAGATCCGGCTGTATTTCTGATGGACGAGCCTCTCAGCAATCTGGATGCCAAACTGCGTACCCAGATGCGTATTGAAATAAAGAAACTCCAGCGCCGACTTAAAACAACCACGATCTTTGTCACCCACGACCAGGTCGAAGCCATGACGCTGGCAGATCGCATTGCCGTTCTCCACGATGGAAGGGTTCAACAATTTGGTACACCCGCCGAGCTATACGCCTCTCCGGTCAATAAATTTGTAGCGGGTTTTCTCGGTTCTCCCGCCATCAATTTTATCCGTGCCGATCACACTGGAAAAGGCGAGTTATCCTTTCCTGATGGACAAATCATTACCCTCCCGAAGGATCAGGCCAGGGCCATATCCGGTCAGAAGGCAGTCGAAATCGGCATTCGTCCGGAACAGATTAAAATTGTAAAAAAAGATACGGCTCCCGCTGATGGAATCGTTAACTGGTCAGCCAAGGTCACCCTTGCCGAATCCCTTGGTGGTGAGGCATTGGTATATACATCACATGGCGGCCACGAGGTGACGTTGAAGGTGGCAAACCGTTTTGCCGGTTATGAAGGTGCTGACATCCATCTGGCTTTTGATATCCGCTGCGCCCACCTGTTTGCTGTGGATGGCGGGCAATGCCTGGTTTCTGCTTCTGAACAATAAAAAATTTTATCTTGTTATCAAATATATAGGAGCGAATGTATATGGATGGTAATAATTCAATTGTTGCTGAAACAAAATCAGAAAAATTTTTCCGCCGATCAGGGAAATATAAAGCCTGGTTTTGTATTGCACCCGCTTTTTTTTTCCTTATGATGTTCACCTATTATCCCATGCTTAGGGTTCTTTGGGATTCCTTTTTTTCTAATCAGCTGGGTTCCCAGTCTTCGGTCTTTGCCGGGCTTGATAATTATCGCCGCCTGTTCGATGACCCTGAATTCATCATTTCTGTTAAAAACAATGTGATATATGCCATCGGAACAATAATCCCCAGCCTGGCTTTAGGTTTGGGATTTGCCCTGGCCCTGGTCGAATCCAGCCGGTTTAAGAATTTTGTCCGGGCGATTCTTTTTTTCCCCACCCTGGTTCCCCTGATTGCGGCCTCCGCGCTCTGGGTATTTATTTATTTCCCTGGTATCGGCCTGCTCGACTATTACCTGCACGGTTTTTGTGTGTGTGTTTTGCACTCGTGAGAGCGGCCTGGGTCGCTTCTTACTGCGTAGTGCTTGCTGCCCTGTGTTTGTGCGGTTTACGTCAGAGAGAGACACTTACGCCTGGTACACGTACTTAACCGTGAAAAGCAGTTATGCGTCTTTCTTGTTGTTCGCTTCAGCGGTGTTGAATGCGTGCTGTGGGTTTGTAGGGTAGGGTACACATATCGCCTTTCGAGGTGTCTTGCTTTCGCACTAGGAAATAAATGTGTTGAATTTTGTCCGGGCGATTCTTTTTTTCCCCACCCTGGTTCCCCTGATTGCGGCCTCCG
>QNYZ01000042.1 GCA_003973265.1 Deltaproteobacteria bacterium
TTCCGTATCAGCGGCCAAGCTCAACGGTCAGCCATGAAAACTCTGCCTGACCTGACAACATCATCCGGCAAAAAAAGAGCGGAACCTTTTCGGCTCCGCTCTTTATTCAACATCGTCGTTGATTCGAGATTAGAGGTGCTTGAATGTCTGATACTGCTCTTCGGTCAGCTGGCCCCAGTCAGACGCTTCCTTGAGAAATTTCGAATACGCCGCATACACTTTCTTGCTCATGGCATCCTTGGCGGCCAGTTCCGACAAAACTTCTCCGGATAGTTTCTTCAGATTCTTTAACACTCCTTTGGGAAATTGTTTCACCGGCACCTTGTGCTTGTTAACCAGTACCTGGAGTGCAGCGTTGTTTCTGGCCTCGAATTCGGAGAGCATCCAGATATTGGACCGATCGGCGGCGGATTTGACGATCGCCTGTAAATCCTTGGGCAACGAATCCCAGGCCTTCTGCCCCACGATAATCTCAAGCCCGGTTCCCGGTTCATGCCACCCCGGCCAATAGTAATATTTGGCCGCTTTATAAAAGCCCATTTTCAAATCATGGTAGGGACCGACCCATTCGGTGGCATCGATAACACCCCGGTCCAGATTGGTGTAAATCTCCCCGCCAGCAACGAGCACGGCATTTCCACCGGCTTTTTTGACGACCTTTCCGCCGAGGCCCGGAATGCGCATCTTCAAGCCTTTATAATCGTCGATCGTCTTTATTTCCTTGTTAAACCACCCCCCGGCCTGGACGCCGGTATTGCCACCTAAAAACGGTTTAACGTTAAACGGAGCATAGGTCTCTTCCCACAATTTCATCCCACCGCCATTTAAGATCCAGGCGTTCAATCCCTGAGCATTGAGCCCGAAAGGAACCGCCGCGAAAAACTGGCAGGCGGGCATTTTACCGGCCCAGTAATAGGCGGCGCCATGGCCCATTTCCACGGTGCCCTGGCTGACAGCATCGAAAACGCCAAGGGGCGGTACGAGTTCGCCCCCGCCGTAAACGGTAATCTTCAACCGGCCATCGCTCATCTCATCTACCCATTTGGCAAACAGGTCGGCCCCTTCACCGAGTGCGGGAAAATGGGGCGGCCAGGTGGTGACCATCTTCCAGTTATACTTTTTTTGAGCGTACGCAGGCACTGCCCTGGCAGCCAGCCCGGTTCCCACGGCTGCGGCGCCGATCCCCATTTTCTTGATGAATGATCTTCGTTTCATACGCATTCTCCTTTCTTCTGCTGGTTGATTCGTCCAATCCACCCGGGCACCTCAGCCGCTCACGGGCCGCGGCGTCAATTTGAAACGGATGTCCAGATACTACTGATAATCTATAGAAATAAACCGTTATTTTGTCAATCGGCTCAATTCAGTCTCAAATTCCGCTTCCCGGTTTTCACAGCTAACGGTCAGGTCCTCCAGTCTGTCGAACTGCCGGTCGATTTCTCCCTGGAGATGATGAAGTTCCCTGGAAACAGAAGCTATTTTTTTCCCGTTCCCCGCCGTCGATGCATCGATCAGCGCCTGGTTATACACGGCCAGCTCTTTTTCAAGGTCGTCAATTTTCTTTTCGACCACCGCCATCTCTTTCTTAATCGGTTTCAGGACGGCCATCCGGCGGGTCATTATTTCCGACCGTTTCTGCCGCATCTTTTTTTTCGTTAGCGGCTCCGAAGACATATTTTCCGGTTTTCCGGCATTACTGCTTCCGGATTGTGCGGTTTCATCATCCCAGCCGACACGATCGAGAAAATCCTGGTAGGTACCTTCAAATACATCGGCCCGGCCATTTTGAAAAACAACCAGTCGCCGGGCCAGGGCATGGAGGAACATTTCGTTATGGGTCACCATGATCACGGTCCCCTCAAAATGATCCAGCGCGGCCAGCAGCGCGTCACAGGCATCCATATCAAGATGATTTGTCGGTTCGTCCAGAAGCAGCAGGTTGACCGGCTTAATCAGGATTTTTCCCAGCATGACCCGGCTTTTTTCACCGCCGGACAATACACCGATCTTTTTCAACGCATTGTCGCCGGAAAAAAGCATGGCCCCGCATACATTTCGTGCCGCCTGCCGGCTCGTGCCGCCCTGGGCGAGCAGGATCTCATCTTCCACTGTCCGGGAGTCGACCAGGTCAGCGGCATTACTCTGCTCAAAATAGCCGGTTTCAATGTTGGGGTTAGACCGAATTTTACCCGCCCGGGGTGCCAGTACACCGGCCAGCACTTTCAGCAACGTTGTTTTCCCCCGCCCGTTCTTTCCGATAATACCGATACGATCTCCGGCATTCACCGAAATATTGAAATCATGGAACAACGTCTGGCCTTCTTCGTACCCAAATGCGATCTTTTCGGTGGTCAAAACATGCCGTCCCTTAAAAGGAATGCTGTCAATCGTAAATTCCAGGTTCTGGATCGTGTTGAGTTTTTCTTTTTTCTCCATCTTGGCCAGGGTTTTTACCCGGGACTGGACCAGGTTGGCCAGCCGTGCCTTGGCGCGAAACTGGGAGATGAACTGCTCCACTTCCTTGCGGCGCTTTTCGTCATTGATGCGGGTCTTTTCGTAAACAGCCTCTTCCTGGGCGATGCGGGAGTAATATTTTTCCGTAGTACCGGTAATTTTTTTGACCTTCCCGCGATGGATACCGATCACATGGGTCACGAGCGTGTCCATGAAACCGCGGTCATGGGTGATCAGCATCAACTCGTGAGGCCAGGCAGCCAGAAACCCCTCAATCCAGCGGATCGATGTGATGTCGAGGTAATTGGTCGGCTCGTCGAGCAACAACAGGTCCGGCTCTGAAATCAGCGCTTTGGCCAGGTTGAGCCGGACCTGAAATCCACCTGAAAATTCACCGGGTGGCCGGTTCAAATCGTCCTGGGTAAACCCGAGGCCGATCAGAATCCGCTCTACCTTCCAATGGTGATCGCGTTCATTGGCCGGAAGGCTCTGCATCCCCTCGGCAAGGATCGTCGCAGCGCTAAATTCCAGGTGCTGTTTCACATATCCGATGCGATAGTTGCGGGGAATATTCAAGCGACCTTCATCCGGCGACTCCAACCCGGCGATGATCCGAAACAGCGTGGTCTTGCCATGGCCGTTACGCCCCACCAGCCCGACTCTTTCGCGGGCATTGATTTTAAAGCGCACCCCTTCAAACAGGACATGTTCGCCGTAGCTTTTACGTATATTTTCGACACTGATCATTTTGCAGATGGCCCATATAAAAACCGGATGCGCTATCTTTACTACCCTTTTATACCTAAAGCAAATCCCCGGGCGTAACATGCACCGGGGGCAATATTGCGGGAAACAAACAACCCGTCAATGGATGAATCGACACCTGTTTTGGTGAATGGAAACGAAAGCAGAATAATCAGTACCGCTATACCAATAATGACGATACCGGCATGTCTGGTCGTTTTATCCGCAAGGTGAATAGATTAATTTTCCAGTATGATACGAATGAAAGCCGTTTCGACAGTTTTATCTGAAATAGCGCCGATATCGATTGTCAAATTCTTCCAGTGTAAATGTATGGACTTGCGTTCCCTGTTTTTCCACGGCAAAGCTGGCGCAAACCGAGCCCATACAGGCGGCTTCGACAAGTGGTTTTTTTTCGATAATACCCTTGATGAGGCCCGAGCGATATGCATCTCCCGCACCGGTAGGATCAATCACATGATCTACCGGTACCGAATCAACAGATATTTCATCTCGCCTGGTTTTAATCACCGATCCTTTCTCCCCCTGCGTTGTAATCACGGCCTGGCAGCGCTCCAGTATATCGTCGATTCCCATTTCAGTCGCTCGTTTGATCATCTCCAGCTCATAATCGTTTGAGATCAAATAATAACACCCCGTAATCATGTCGGTAAGGGCGTTGCCGGTCAGTGCGGGAATCGCCTGGCCAGGATCAAAAATATAGTCGATGCCAAGCGTTTTATAACGCTTGCAGTATTGCTGCATATCATCGAGATTGCCGGGCCCGACAATGGCCAGTGAATTTTCGGCTTCAGACGGCTCAAATTCGTAATTTGAGGGATATTGCATGGCACCAGGATTAAACGCGGTAATCTGGTTGTTGGATTGGTCGGTGGTGATGTAGGCGCCGGCGGTCAGGACATCATCAACCCTGCGGATACCTTTTGTGGGTAACCGGCACTGGAGGAGCCATTTCTCATAATGATCAAAATCGTTTCCCGCCGTGGCGAGAATCAGCGGGCGCTGACCGAGAAGCGAAAGGGAATAGGCAATATTGCCGGCTGTCCCCCCGAAGTTTTCAGTCAACCCGTTGACCATGAAAGAGACATTTAAAACATGAATCTTATCAGGAAGGATATGGTCTTCAAACTTGCCGGGAAAATCCATGATCCGATCATAGGCCAGAGATCCGGAAACAAAAATCTGCATAAAAAATTCCTTTCAGGTGTGGTGCTTATCCGATTTTACCAATGGCTGGATTTAACTGGTTTAAAATGGGGGAAACCTGCTGACGATGTTCGGGTGGGACCATCAGCACGGTTAGGGGATGATTGGGGAGAAGGCCGCCCACATCCGCTATGGCAGCACCCGCTTCATAATGGTGTCGTTTTCGATTATCGCAGACATATGATAACACGTCCGTCAGATTGCCAGTAAGGCCTTTCTGGTCTATGTGTTCGGTAAACTGCAGAAAAATGTTGCCTGCGGAAAGAAAATATGAATCCATTTGGGCGTATCCGCTCTTACGACAATCTATCGTGGATACCATGGTTCGACAGGCCAGCGGTCTGACCGGATAAACCGTACAGATATTATCCGCCAGCAGGGGGCAAGGTGCCGGATCATCTGGATAATTTTTTTCGGAAACAGGCCCGTTTTCGGCACATTGTCTGGCCAGGTCGTTTATCGTCAACTCCGGCAGAAATCGGGATGAATCTGCGGCCGCCGATAGTTGTTCCCGCAGGTTCGCCTGCTGGCTCAACCGGGTGATGATTCGATACCCTTCCAGTGTCGTCATCGTCACATTCTGGGTACAACAGGCCGCACAGCCCCGGTGACAGGCCAGGGTGCTGTTATCAAAGGTGTCATCCAGAACGCGATAAATCCGCGCCAGAGCATCTAATTGTGCATCAAGGGGCATAAGGGGCCTCGGAGGGATTCTTCATTTACTCGTCTATGACCTTCCGACGATGTTGAATATAGGCGCTTCTAAGCATCAGGTACGGATCAAGCGCTGCCGATTTTAACGCCTCATAGTCGCCAATTCGAAAAGAGAGATCATTGGTAATATTTTCAGCACGTATGCTGAGCGGGACATACCAGGGGTGTAGATAAGTGATGGGGTCAAAAACAAAATCACCCACGAGCCCCACCGTGTCCCGCAGCGTCGACGGGCCAAAGATCGGCAGCACCAGATAGAACCCGTTTCCAATCCCGTAAGTAGCCAGGGTCTGGCCCAGGTCTTCCTTATCAGGATTCAAGGCGGGAAAATTCGCCGCCGGGTTACCCAGACCCAGTAAACCCGCGGTTGAGTTGACAAAAAATTTTCCGAACTCGGCGCCGGCTGATTTAAATTTTCCCTGAAGCAGATCATTGGCCAGCCGAATCGGTGTACCGACATGATTAAACAGGTTCTTAAGACTCAGCCGGACCGGTTCGGGAACTACCACCCGGTACCCCCGGGCGACCGGTTTTAAACACCAGAAATAGAGCTTATCGTTAAACTGGAACATGAGCCGGTTAAAACGGATCAGAGGGTCGGCCACCAACGGCCCTTCCGTTTCGAACTCGTCGTCGAAAAAATCATCCTCAGCATCCGTTTCAGAACCAGCGACCGTCGATTCGGATACAGATACGGATGAGGCCGGTATTTCCGCTGCCACCTGGGGCCGGCCCCGATGTGCGCATCCCGCCGTCAGGAAAACAACAAGAAGCCCCAGCACAAGGCCGCCGTTTAATCGACGGGAAGGGGGAAGGGCGAAACTTTTCATGCAACCTCCTTATCAAGCGGCAGCGTCAACCTTTTCGGGGCCAAACGGTTTCAAGACAATAATGAGTTGCGGGAGAACCGTGAGGGCGGCGATCAGCGCCACGAACATGGCCAGACCCGTCAGGATGCCGAACAGGTTGGTCGGGATGAAATTCGACAGAACGAGAATCGAAAATCCGACGATAATGGTAATGGATGTATAGAGCATGGCATAACCGATGCTGCCGTGGCAACGGTGCATGGTAGAAACATATTTTCCGTCGCGTTCAAATTCTTCGATGAAGCGGTAAATATAATGGATGGTATCGTCCACGGCAATGCCGATACTGATAGAGGCAATGGTAATGGTCATCATATCCAGGGGGATGCCAAACCATCCCATGAACCCCAGAACAAAACAGATCGCCAGCAAATTAGGTGCAATGGCGATCAAGGCGACCTTCAGCGATCTGAAGAGAATAAGAAACATGACAATCAGGGCCAGCAGGGCCACGCCGAGCGTTTCGATCTGGGAGCTGAACAGGCTTTGAAGCACGTTATTGTAGAGTACCATTAAGCCGGTCAGGCGGAAGTCTTTCTTATCGAGGTTCAGATCGTTCACCAGGTCATGCCGGATTTTCTTAAGCAGCGCATTGCGTCGCAATGACTTGTTGGAATCCCGGATACGGGTCGTAAAGCGGAGTTCATTATCGGGAATCGATACGTACGGGTCCAGTACCAGTTTTTTGAAATTATCGGGCAATTCGGTGTATAAAAGTGCCATCTGAAAGCTGTCCAGCGGTTTTCCATGATTCAGTTTTCGCGCGATTTTCAGCATGGTGCCCAGGGAGAGAACCTTGCCGGTGGCATCAAGGCTGTCCAGATAATCGTGTATTTTCAACACACGGTCCATCTTGTCGGACGTAAACCAGTAGCGCGCATCGGTCTGGGGGGCGTCAAACTCGTCAAATTCTCCAAATTCATCATCGCTTTCCACCCCGGGCGAATCAGAACGGGACGAATCGGGAGATGCCGATGCATCCGTATTGCCCGCATCGGTTCCGGCCGGGGGCATTTTCACGATAAGATCCAGCGGCGTCGTGCCGCCCAGCTCCTGGTCGATGGTTTTCATCCCCTGGTAGATTTCAGTCGATTCCTTAAAATAATTGATGAAGCTGTTTTCAACGATCAGGCGGGACATGCCGAGCAGGCTTCCAACCAGAATAAGCGCGCTGGCAACCATGATAAACTTGCCATGGGCCTCGGTAAACCGTGCAAAAGCAAGGGTCAGCTCAAATCGCCGGAGAGAGGTGGGTTTCCCCTGACGTTTTCCGATCAAAAGGAGAACCGTGGGAAAAAAGACAAAGACAATCGCCAGGGAGACAACGATACCGGCACTCATCATCCAGCCAAAATTGATCACCGGCTTAATGTTACAAAGAAGCAGCGAACCAAATCCGGCAATCGTCGTTAAACCCACATAAAGACAGGGAAGAAACATGGAAACCATGGTATCGAGCACCAGCCGGCGGTGATCCGCGTCAGGGGTTTCCTGCTGCAGCCCCCGGTACCGTACGATCAGGTGAATGGTAATCGCCATGGTAATAATCAGCTGCAGGGAAATAAAATTAGAGGAGATAACGGTTACCTTCCAGTTAAAAAGCCCCAACAGCCCGATCATGGCAACCGCCGAAAGAAGACAGCAGGCCATGGGCAGGAGGATCCATCTCAACCGCCTGAAAATGACGGCCAACGTGCCGATCAGGAAAAACAGGATACCCAGGCCGAACACCTTAAGATCATTTTTTATAAATCCGATCAGGTCGGTGGAAATCATGGCCACGCCACCAAGAAACAGTTTGGCGTCATGTCGATATTTTTTCATAATTGCTCGGATGGCGGCGACATCCCGGCTGTTCTGTTCCCGCAGCTGGTCCCAGTGTGTTTGCATCTTCCGGGTCACACGGGCAAGTTCCGCTGCCTGGGCGGCAGTCAGCGTGGAATGGCTGCGCAGTGCACGTAATTCGTCCCGACGGGACAAAAGATCCTGAAAGACCGCATCGTATTTAAAATTAACAATCAGGGCAGTGATCGTTAAATCCGAACTGACCAGCAGGTTACTGTAAAGGGGGCTTTGCTGCAGTTCGATTTTGGCCAGCGCCCTGTCGACGCCGGGAGATTCAAGCGTTGGCAGGCCGTTGGCCAGCTCTTTCACGGGAACCGGCGGACTTTCCAGCAGCGGCACGTCCAGAATCGACATGACGCTGGATACCCGGTCCAGTTTCTCAAGGTCATCTCTCAGGGCGGCAAGCCGTTTCAGCACCGGGTCGGACAAGAGCGCATCTTTTAACGGGGCATACGTAACAACAGCAAAATCCTGTGTTTTATACCGCTTGGATATATCCCGCCAATACAAAAGATCCGGATCGTTTTCCAAAAGCAGGGTTTCCGACGAGGCATCAAGGGTGAAATCCTTGGCATGGTAGCCGAGAAATCCGATGGCCAGCAGCAGGCAGACGAGCATCCATCCCGGCCACCTTAAAAAAAAACGGTCATATATCCAGGTGCAGCATAGCAGGCTGCCGCTCGACTTTTTTTCCATCGACGATATCATTTCAGCGATTGTCTGAGCTTGGCCAGAAGATCGTCAATGGTGCCATTGCGTAAAATGGCGTCATATTCAGCCCGGTGCGACAGGATGATACTCGTGCCGCTGATATCGGCATCGTATATTTTCCAGCCTTCTTTTGATTTATACAATTTATAGGTAATCGGCACCGTTTTACCTGCAGAGATGAGCTCGGTGGGAACATAGACTTTGTTTTTTTTGGTTTGCGCCGGCTTGAAATTGATCTTTTCGTTACTGTATAGATCTATCTTACCCAGGTACGACCGTTTCAAGAGCGCTGAAAACAGGGACGAGAATTCCTGACGTTTATCCCTGGGCAGCGCGGTCCAGTGTTTTTTCCCCAATGTCAGCTTTGCCATCAGGGGAAGATCAAACCTCGGGGCCACGATATTTAAGACCGCCGTCTTTTTCTGGTCCATACTCAGGTCGTTGTTTCGCAATATCTTTGTCACCTGATCCAGCGTGGTCCTGACCAGGGCCTCGGGCGCGTGGGTGTCGATGGCATAGGCCTGCCCGGCCATCAGCGCAATGCCGATAAGCCCCATCCATATCATCCGCTTTATGTTCATATTTTTGCCCTTTCTCCGGTTATATCCACATGATTATATTGCCAGCATCCAATATTTTCAGAAGATACAGGCGACCTGGCTGTTGTGTCAAGTCGACTGTCCGCATCAATTAATCCGATTTCTCCCATTGTTCAGTCAAGTTAGACACCCGTACCCGCAAAATACTCATTTAAGGGGGATTATCGGTGAATCGTAATTTTATATCGGGCCGAATCAATCGGACCGACTTTTCAAAGGCAGCATCCCGCCATCTCCCACTCCCTGTCTATTCCTAATGTTGCCGGCGCTACATATATCGCAATGGTTGCCAATTATTTTCTTCCGAATCGGCAAAACATGAATCGATAAACCGGCGTATCTGAATATCACTATTTATATTGCTGAACTTCGTCAAACTGATAGTCCAGCCCGATACCGGCCACTTCGAACATATCTTCCGACTCTTTTCCGGCATGATATTTCCGTTCGCAGACCACCCGTTTGATACCGCAGTTGATAATCAGCATGGCACAGATCCGGCAGGGCGTCATGCGGGTATATAAAGTGGCCCCGGCAATGGAGATGCCGAGTTTGGCCGCCTGGCAAATGGCATTTTGTTCGGCATGAATCGTGCGCACGCAATGGTCCGTGGTCGTACCGTCTTCGTGAACCACCTGCTTCATCTGGTGGCCGACGTCATCACAATGGGGGAATCCGGCCGGAGAGCCCACGTATCCCGATACGAGCAGCTGCTTGTCCCGTACGATGACGCACCCGCTTTTTCCCCGGTTGCAGGTGGCTCGCGTCGATACGGTATCTGCCATCTCCAGAAAATACGTATCCCACGAGGGACGGCCGTCCCTGGACCTGTTTTTATGTTCAAACACCATCACTTTTCTCCTCTCCCCTGTCATGCTCCCTGTCCGAACGTTGCCGTTTGAGCACCAGCCCGGTGCGGTTCGGCAGATAAAGGCTGAGGGTGTTGCCTTTTTCCGTATCCTGCCTCACGACCCGGGTAAAATGCACCTGGCCGGGATCGAGACGGTCATGCCCGCCAAAGTCGGAATCGTCGGTTGAAAAAATCATCCGGTAGCTTCCCGGAGGTGCTTTGAACCCGTAATCGGTAAATGACCGTACCGGGTTGAAATTAAATGCAAAAATAGAGTCAGCGCGGTTAAAAATCAAGATCTTGTTTTCGATGTGTTCCTGCAACAGTTGGAGCCGGGAAAAGTGGAGCCAGTGGTGACGGCGTGCCAGCGCAATCATTTTCCGGTCAAACCGGGCCAGCTGATGATACTTCAAATGGGAATCATCGGCCAGATGCCATTGCCGGCGCGCATAGTGAAACGACCAGTTATTGCCCTCCCTGGGAAAGTCTATCCATTCGGGATGCCCAAACTCGTTTCCCATAAAATTCAGATAGCCGTGGCCGGCCGTGGCCAGCGTGATCAGACGGATAAGTTTATGCAGGGCCATGGCCCGGTCAATGGCCAGATGGTGATCTTCGATGTGCATGTGGTCGTACAGGTCGGCCCCCGCCAGGCGGAACATCAGAGTCTGGTCGCCCACCAGGGCCTGGTCGTGGGATTCGGCATAGCTGATCGTTTTTTCTTCGGGTCGCCGCTGGGTCAATTCGTGCCACAGGTCGCCCATACGCCAGTCGTCATCCCGCTGATCCTTGATGAGCTTGATCCAGTAGTCGGGGACACCCATGGCAAAACGATAGTCAAACCCCACGCCGCCTTCTTTTTCGGCCAGGGCCAGTCCCGGCATGCCGCTCACATCTTCAGCGATCGTGATCGCATCCGGATTGACCTGATGAATCAGTCGGTTGGCCAGGGTCAGGTAGGTAATCGCTCCCTCATCCACTTCGTCATTGAAATAGTCGTCATAGGAGGTAAAGGTCCGTTCAAGACCATGGTCCAGGTAAAGCATGCTGGTAATACCGTCAAACCGAAATCCATCCACGTGGTATTCATCCAGCCAGTAGCGGCAGTTGGAAAGCAGAAAATGGATGACCTCGGGACGGTCGTAATCAAAACACCGGGAATTCCAGGCCGTATGCAGCCCCCGGCCGCCTTCGTGGAAATACTGGTACAACGTGCCGTCAAACCGGCTTAGACCTTCCACTTCATTGGCCACGGCATGGGAATGGACCAGGTCCATAATCACCGCCAGCCCGGCTTCATGGGCGGCATCAATCAGCGATTTCAACTCGTCGGGAGTGCCAAACCGGGATGACGGAGCAAAAAAACTGGAGACCTGGTAGCCGAAGGAGGCATAATAGGGATGCTCCTGAATCGCCATCAGCTGAATCGTATTGTAGCCGGTTCGAATTATCCGGGGAAGGAGATGGTCTGTAAATTCGGCAAACGTGCCGACTTTTCCCGTTTCCTGGGCCATTCCGATATGAACTTCGTAAATCAGCGGTGGTTCCCCGGGCGGAGAGAAGTCAAGACAGCGCCAATGATACCCTTCGGGCGGATCCCAGACCTGGGCATTGAAAATCAGGGTGTCCGGATCCTGGACCACCCGCCGGGCCCAGGCGGGAATCCGGTCACCCGCACCACCGGGCCAGTGAATGCGCAGCCGGTACAGGTCTTTATGGGAAAATACGGACCGGGGAAGCCGGATTTCCCATACGCCGGCGGCACCCTTCTTCTCGAGTGCAAAACCGCCCGTTTCCCGCCAGCCGGTCATATCGCCGATCAGGTAGATGGCGGTCGCGTTGGGCGCCCACTCCCGGAATACCCAGTGATCCTCTTCCCGGTGCAGGCCGAAACAGGTATGCCCGGTGGCAAAATCGGACAGGCTGATTTTATTACCGGTCAGCCGTGCTTCGGTGCGGCGCGTCCTTTCGGCCCGGCGTCTCAGGACAGGCGCATAGGGTGCGAGCAACGGATCCTTTTCTATGAACCGGTCAACGGATGTGAGGGAAGGGGGCGTCAAATGCGCTTCCTCACGAAACCGGGGGCGTGGGAAGCAACGGCCTCTGAAGCATTTTCTCGTATAGATCGATGTATTGGCGGGCCGTGGTGCCATGGGTAAAGGTGGCCTTGCTTTCCTGCATAATCCGTTCAATCTGGCGGCTTTTGATCTTGCCGGGCTGAATATAAAACCGCATGGCTTCTTCAATGGCCCAGAAGAGACCGGCCGCATCATACACATCAAAAATAAACCCGTTTCCGCTGTTTTCCCGGATGTTCAGGTGGTGAATTGTATCGTGAATGCCACCGGTGTTGTGGGCGACGGGAAGGGAGCCGTAAATGGGGGCAACCATCTGGGGCAGGCCGCACGGTTCAAAGCGTGAGGGCATCAGGATAAAATCGGACGCCGCATATCCCAGATGCTCGAGCTGTTCGTCAAACTGGCAGACCGCTACCCGGTTCTGGAAACCATGTTGAACAACAATATCCCTGAACACCTGCTGGTAGTCGCCATTGGCCACGAATACGATCTGCAGGTTCTGTTCCCACCAGGTTGAAATCACCCGGTAAAAAATATCGGCCAGCAGCTGACATCCTTTTTGAACCGGGTCAAGGCGGGAGGGCCAGAAAAAAACCGGTGCGTCCGCATCTTTTATAAGCCCGAGATGTTCCTGGAGATAGACCTTGTTTTCCCGTTTTCCCTTCCGATGATCCCCGGCCGAATACATTCTTTTCAAATGATAATCGGTGGACGGGTTAAATGACGGATCCGGGGCATTTAAAATACCGACCGCGCAGCCGGCTTTGACTTTGTTGGCCAGTTCAAACTGGAGTGCCGGTTCGATAAAATCATGCTGACCGTCGACGATTTCCATCAAAAAAGTCGGGCTGACTGTATTGACAAAATGCGCGCCGAACACACCGCTGACCAGAAAATCGACGGGATTGGTGGTCCGGGTCGATTCGTAGTCCACGGCCATCTGTTTATAATACAGATGATGCCAGAAATAGGCCGCATCAATTCCCCGGTCTTCAATCTGGGCCAGTGTCGCGTGAACCGTATGGATATTGTGAACGGTAAACAGACAGGGGATTCCCATCTGGCGTGACATGGCCGGAATCAGGCCGGTCATCCAGTCGTTGCAGTGGATTAGATCGGGGCGAACCCGGGGAATGATATTGTTGATCACTTCGCGCTGGAAGGTAACCGCCAGCTTGGTATTTTCGCCGCCATAGTGTGAATATACCTGGTTCATATAATAAAACGCCCGGTCCTGAGCCAGGTGTATCCGGTCGTCCGGCATGATCTGCCGGATGGTGCTTTGCTCTTTTTTAAGGAACGGTGCCAGGCGGTCCTTGAAAATTGAACGATAATCGGGCAGGGCCACATGGACATCGGCCCCCTGTTCAGAAAGGGCCTTGACCAGCGCTGCCGATACATCCGCCAGTCCCCCGGCCTTGGCCGTGAGGTAATTGGCAAAGCTCCCCATGCGGTCGGGCAGATAGGTCACTTCGGGGGTGACAATCAGAATACGGGGTGATGGGGTGGCGGCATTCAATCTGTGTACATTCCTTATGCCCAGGTAATCAGACCCGGGGTATTTTTAATCCATGCATCTCCAACGGGTATAATCCGGGCGGTAAATCCGAAACGACCCGATTCCGGACAGGTGATGGTGCAGCCATAGGTATATTCGCCACCACCATGATTCTCATAAACACGCATCGGTTCAACATGACTGGTTTCCACGGCATCGATGGATTTTACATGCCCGTAGTACAACTGCACGCTGACTTCATCCGGACGAAGCTCGCCAAGGTGAACCCGGCTGGACAAATCAATGGTATCGCCCACCCGGAAAATTTTCGATTTTCCGCGAACCGGCTGCTCGATATGAATATGTTTCCAGGATGCGGCCAGGCGTTTATGCTGGTCGGCCAGCTGCCGGGCCTGGTACCCGTTATCGGCGCAGAGCCGGTTTTCATTTTTTGCGGCCGGGCGATAAAACCGGCGGTCATATTCGGCCAACATCCGGGTGGCGCAATACTGGAGCATCCCCATTTTCATGGATGCTCTCATCATCTTGATCCACTGGGTGGGTGGCGCACCGTTTTTTCGGTTGTAAAATGAGGGAATCACCTCATTTTCAAGCACATTGTACAGGGACTGGGCATCAATCGTGTCCTGATAGGCCCAGTCGCCGTTGCTGTCCTCGCCGCCGATAACCCATCCGACCTCCGGCGTGTACCCTTCGGCCCACCAGCCGTCTAAAATACTGACGTTGAGGCAGCCGTTGAGGGCGGCTTTCATTCCCGAGGTGCCGCAGGCCTCCATGGGTCGCCGGGGCGTATTCAGCCAGATGTCCGCCCCTTGCGTTAAATGCCGGGCCAGATGCATGTCGTAATCTTCAAGAAAAATCACCTTGCCCCGAACCGCCGGCCGGTGGCTGAACTCGATGATCTGGCGGATCAGCCCCTTGCCTTCGTCATCTCTCGGATGGGCTTTGCCGGCAAAGATAATTTGAAGGGGCCGTTTTTCGTCGGTTAACAGCGCTTCAAGGCGATCCGGATCGTGCAGCAGCAGGTTGGCGCGTTTATACGTTGCAAATCGACGGGCAAAACAGATCGTCAGTGAGCCCTGTTCCAGAATGGACGCCACTTCGGCCATCACATGGGCGGGCTCGTTGCGCTGATTACATTGTTTGACCGCGTGGTCGCGACAGGTGGCAATCAGTCGGGCACGGTTCATTTCGTGCGCACGCCACAATTCCTCGTCATAGATTTCATCGATGCGGTTGACGCTTTGATGGTCCTGACAACGGATATACCAGCGGGGATCCACATAGCGCTCAAACAAAAGGGCGTGTTCCGGTGAAATCCAGCTGGCCGAATGGACGCCGTTGGTGACATGGGTGATGGGGATTTCATCCTCGGGCCGTCCCGGCCACAGATGGCTCCACATGCGTCGGGCCACCGAGCCGTGAAGCCGGCTGACGCCGTTACAGAACTGCGCCATGCGCGCACCCAGAATAAACATGGAAAACGGGGCATCCGGCGGCGCGCCCGGGGACTGCCCCCAGGAAAGAATCTCTTCTTCCGAAACGCCCAACTTCTCCTCAAAGGGCTCAATCACCGGTTTGACCAGATCCACGGGAAATTCATCGTGGCCGGCGGGCACCGGGGTGTGGGTGGTAAAAACAGTTGTTCTGGGAACGATCTCAAGAGCGGTGGGAAGATCAACCCCGCAGGTGCGCATGGTCAGGGCCAGACGTTCCAGAGTGGAAAAAACCGGATGGCCCTCATTGAGATGGCCGATTTTGGGATAGAGTCCCACGGTTTCCAGCATGCGAACGCCACCTATACCGAGCAGGGCTTCCTGGGCCAGCCGGGTACGCAGATCGCCCGCATACAGGTTGGCGGTGACCTGGCGCACTTCCGGGGAATTTTCCCTCAGGTTGGTATCGAGCAGATAGAGGGTAATCCGGCCGACCTGTATCCGCCAGATGGCCGCCCGCATTTCTCCGCCGGGGCCTGCCACGGATACGGTCAACCCGTTGCCGTCCGCATCCCGCATCCGTTTCAGCGGTAAATTGTACAGATCGGTTTCAGGATACGCTTCCTGCTGCCATCCACTGTCATCGAGAAACTGGCGAAAATAGCCCTGACGGTACAAGAGCCCGATGCCGGTCAGGGGAATTCCGAGATTTGACGCCGCTTTAAGGTGATCCCCGGCCAGGATACCAAGCCCGCCGGCAAACAGCGGAACACTTTCATGCAGACCGAATTCCATGGAAAAATAGGCGATGGTCTCATGGGCCTGGTACGAAGCGTCGATTCTTTCCACCGGCTTAACCGTACCTTTTTCAAATTCATCCCTTACACGGTCCATATGGGATATAAAACTCTCATCTTCGGCCAGCTGCTCCAGTCGCGCCTGGGGCAGGCGGGTAAAAAACCGCAGCGGGTTCCGATCCGATCTTTCCCACAGGCCCGGGTCGATTCGCCGGAAAAGCTCCTTGGCATGTGGTTTCCAGCACCACCAGAGGTTTCTGGACAGTGTTTCCAGAAATGTCAGCCCGTCGGGTACCTTTGGAAACACCCGAAATGTTTGTAGCTGCTTCATATTTCCTTTTTTCGTCTGTTAAACAATAACGACCGAGTTGTCACAATCGCCGAACGGGGTCGCCACGTATTTATCCGCCCTGTCATCGTTTTCCCATCGTACCTGGTCAATCAGATAACGGAATTGATACTCCCGGCCCGGCTCCAGGTCCAGGGTCAGGGTAAAGCCCCCCTTTTTCAGCGGTTTCATGGGATTGGCAAGGATATTCCATTGGTTAAACTCCCCCACCAGATGAACATGCGCGGCCGACCCGGCCATGCGTCTGGACAATCGAAAGGTCACTTTACAGACAGGTTTGGACTTTAAATACCGTTTTGTCAGCGCCATAGCTCCCCCTTGTTCAGTATTAAAACGGTTGTCTATACATTTGTATTAAAATGATTAAGGATAAAAATTATCATATTTTCAGTGAGGATGTAAATCATTTTCCGGGTTTTCCGGTCAGCTTCAGCCACACCCGCAGGAATTCACTGACCCCCCAGGCCTGGGCATCGCATCCGCGAGAATGGTGAGGGGCGTCGCCATCAACGATTTCCGGAAAATGTCCCACACATCCCTGTCGAATCAGCCGATCGGCACTGCTCAGCCAGGCCAGGGCGGTTTTTTGGCCACTGTCTCCCCAGGCCATGGTCCAGGCTTCACAGAATGAAGGAAAAACCCAGGTCCAGGCGGTTCCGTTGTGATAGGCCGGTTTTCTCCGGGTATCTTCGTCGCCCAGGTAGTGCCCCTGATAAGGATGTCGGGGATCGTTGAGCACCCGGCCGTGGTGAACCACCGGAATCGGGCGTTGAACCGGACGATCGGCCAGGCTGCGGATCGCACCGGGCACAATGAGTGACTGACAGGCCATGACGATATCCCGGCGAATGGTTGAATCTTCAACGGCACCCAGGGTCACGGTAAACAGCTGATTGGGCCGCAGGGCATCATCCGGTTCGGCATCGGCCGCCGGCGTGCCCGGTTCGGCGTGCAGGCAGTCCGCCAGGTATCGAAAATCTTCACAGTAGAAATAGCGGACAATCGACTCCTGGACCTGATCGGCCAGAGACCGCCACGTGTCATGGGCCGGTTCAATCCGTGCCAGCATCTTAAGGGCCGCGTACCACAAGGCCTGGATTTCCACCGGGTATCCCTGGCGGGGGGTACCGGCCGGATGGTTGGTATCCATCCAGGTAAAATGGATCGGGCTGAAAATGAGACCGGATGCCGGATCCATTCGAACGCCGCCGGGCGTTCCGGCAATCATTGCCCTGCCGATGGATAACAGGATTTGATCCATGGACCGCCCGCCACAGTCGGTCTGCAGAAACCGGGACTCTTTTTCAGCACGAATCAAATCCGCACAGGCGGTGAGCAGCCACAGGGGAGCATCGGACGTATCCCGGTTACTGGCCTCGTCGCCGTGAATCATGTTGGGCAACGTCCCGTCTTGCTCAAACCGGCCAAATTCAATTAAAACCTTTCGGGCTGTCGAAAAACGCCCGGCCGCAATCAAGCCCCGGGTAACAATCAGCGAATCCCGTCCCCAGTCGAGAAACCAGGGGTACCCGGCAATCACGCTCTGACCCGTTTTTCGTTTGACCACAAACTGATCCAGTGCATCGGCCAGAACTTTCCAGAGCGGCAATTCAAGATTCCCCTCCCCGGCAGTCTGGCCGGCAAACTGAATCAGGGATTCGGTAAATTCTGTGGGAACCGGATCGGTTTCCGAAACCGCGGCGGTTAATACTTCGTGCTCACCGCCGTGCAGGGGCGACGTAAAATACCCCGGGCTGAACAGATCCGATTCAGCTTCCAGGCCCCGTTCGGCTTCCAGAACGCGGTGCACCATATATTGCCATTCCGGTTCCTGAACAAAGGTCCCCCGCTGAACGGACATGTCAAGCCGCCGGTCGGCTACCGGTGCAAAGTCAAATCCTTTGGAATGCGGCGTCACCGCCGCCGGAAAACGGGTTTCCGGGCCGGTAAACGCCTTGGTGGTATCATGGAAACAGCGATCCTCCACATCGGGCCGCAGGATCAGGTAAACCGCCTGGCCGTCGGTCAGCTGTCCGGACCTGTCCGGTTCGGACTTTTTCCGGCCGCCAGCCCGGCTCAAGGCCCGGCTGAAGACCAGTTCGATTGTGTTTTTGCCGGGAACCATGGCGGCGGCAATGGTGAGCCGGATATACTCCCCCTGGCCGGTGGGAATTTTGTATTGCCAGCGGCCGCCCCGGCCGATCTCATAATCAAACCGGTCGAGACAGTCACCATTGATTTCCGTGGAATAGCCCTGGAATACGACCCACACCCGGCAGCGGGTAAACATGATCCAGCGATCTTCGGGGTAATCGGGGTTGAGGTTGGCGGCCAGCAGGGCATCGTACCGGCTGTACAATTCTCCCCATCGCACCGATGCCCGGAGCATCCCCCCGCGGCCGTTGGTGTCCAGAAAAATATGTCGTTGTCCGGCTGTCCGGTGCTGGGGATATACCCGGTCGAGCTGTTCGGGTGCTTTGGCTGCCAGCACCAGCAGCGGCGCTTCGACGCGCCGGGTTTTTTCCGCCTGGTGAACAAAAAGGGCGAGCGTCCATCGGCGGGCCGTGGATACGGGTGCCGGCAGATGGGTAAACAGGGCAAAATATCGGCCGTTGGCCTCGCGCAGACTGATTTCCTGGGTTAATACTTTTTTGCCCCGGGTAATCCGGGCCCGGAAGGGAACCGGCCCCTGAACCAGAAGCAGATGACCGGGCGGCAGCATCACTTCACGGTGCAGGTCGGTGGGCCATTGCCAGCAGACAACGCCCGGCGCTTCGCCGGCCGGATGCATCCGGTGGCAGAATTGAAGGGGATCCCGGCGCAGCGTCTCGGCCAGGTCGGTAAGGTCCGGCGTACCCATATCCGTCATGCCCCGGTAATACCGGATCACATCCAGCGCCTTGGCCCGCAGGCATTGGGCCTCGATGCGCCGGGGGTGCGTGGTTAACGCTCGCCCGTCGTCCGGATCGATTCGGCCCGGTGCCGCGGGATCATCGGCCAGGCAGAGCACCTCTCCCGGCTCAAGGTCCACCGCCGGGTGGCCGTTTTCTTCCCGGTCAACCGTCACCATCCGTCCGGTGATCAGGTCGTACAGACGCGATGAAGCGAGTCCTGTTTTTTCGGTATTCCAGCATCCGCGGCCCGGTTTCGTATCGTCCAGATTGACCAGTATCAACAGCCGGCTCTCCGATGCCCGGTGAAACCGGTAAAGGGCCAGGTGATTGCCGGGACCTTCCTGCACCAGGGCCAGGTCGACCCGGTCGGCAAACGCCGGATGGCGCCGGAGAATCAGGTTGAGCCGTCGGATATGGTCCACCTGGTTATCGGCTGCACCCCAGTTGAGCGACGGCGACCGGTGGACGTCGATCTTTTCGTCGGCATACCATTCGACCCCGTTGGCAAACCCGAAGGCCCCGTGATGGGAAGCAAGGGCGCACAGGGCCGTCCGCAGCCGTGCCCAGGTTTTGGACCGGGCGGCCAGGCGGTTGTTGTCGTGTGTTTCGGCAAAATGGACAACAACCCCGTCGGTTTGTGATATATCGTTGGCCAGGGGCAGATAATTTTCGATCTGGCCGCGATCATCGTTCTGGAACAGTTCCGAATAGGCCCAGTTGAGATTGGCCCGGTTGAGTAAATTCCGGGTGACGGTAATCGGTCCGCCCAGTCCTTCCAGGAAAAAGATCGTATCGGGAAACGATTCCCGCACTCTGGCGACGATATACTTCCAGGCCGGTTCGGGAACCATGTATCCGGCATCGCAGCGAAACCCGTCCACGCCCCGCCGGCACCACCGTAAAAACACCCGGGCCATGTATCGCCACAGGTCTTTACGGGTGTAATCAAGACGCGTCAGATCTTCCCATGTGACGCCCCAGGCTCCGGGCATTTCGATGCGACCGGTCTCGTCCCGTACCAGCCATTCCGGATGAGAATCGTGAAGCCGTGCGGCCCAGCCGGTATGATTGATGGCAATGTCCATGATAATTTTAGCGGACCGGGTATGCACGGCATCGATGAGTTCGATGAACTGTTCGGTCGGAGTGGCCGCTGGGTCGAATACGGCCAGGGCCGGATCCACGGACATGAAATTCAGGGCCGCGTACGGGCTGCCGAATCGCCCCATGCGCGCGTAGGTGGTGGGCGTGGCATGAATCGGCAGCAGCTGAATTATCCGGCATCCCAATCGGCCGATAATAAAATCCAGCTGACCAATTACATCCCGAAACGTGCCCGACGGCGGTATGACCGTATACCCATCGGCATCCAGTGACTGGATAAGATCTTCCTGCCCGGCGCCGGACAACCCGCCCGCCCGGTTGGGGCCGAACTGGCGAACAAAGGCATTGTAAATCGTGTTGACCCCGCAGGTGTCGGCCGGTTCAATATTGATATGGGTGTTATCGCCCGGCGGCCACAGGGGCATCGGTTTATCGGTTTCCAGAAAATAGCACTTGGCCTCAAAATGACCGACCTCGCATAAGGGCAGTGTTACCTGAAACCGCCCCGTATCGATGGCGGTCATGGGGATATCAAACCAGGCCCGACTGAGCGGTTGAATGCCCCGGTGAACATGGTCGATGATTTCCTGCCGGATGACATTTCCATGCCCGAGATTCGTCCGCAGCCATGCGGTACCCTCCATTTCGGTGCTCAGGTTGAGTTCAAAGGTCTCGATATCTCCCCGAAATCTAAGCAGGTGGTGTTCGGGGGATGGCGATTGGGATAACTGGTCGCTGATATTCATCGCTCGATGGTTTCTTCGTATTCAGGGTGGGCAGTTATCCATTGGGTATCAGGTGGATGCCGGTTTGTCAAAACTCACCGGAACTTGACATTTACCGGCAGGGCTGTACATTGTGACATTATTGTGGGCTACTTGATGTGATATATGATCATCATCATTATCTGCAGGAGAAACAAGTGGATTTAACCCCCCTTTTTCATCCAAAAACCATTGCGGTCATCGGCGTGTCGCTGTCCAACGATCGCCACCCGGCCAATGTCATTTACGATAAGATTAATCTCCGGTATCCGGTCAAGGTCTTTCCCGTTAACCCGAAGGGCGGACAGATTCACCGGCACCCGGTGTTTAAAGACATCACCGATGTTCCCGGCCCTGTTGATCTGGCCGTTATTGCCGCCCGGTCCGTACATGTCCCCGCTATTTTAAAAGGGTGCATCGAAAAAAAAGTGGGCGGCGCCACCATTATCTCCGGCGGGTTTGCCGAGGTGGGCCGCACAGATCTCCAGGACAAAATCACCTCCCTTGCCCGTGAAGCGAAATTGCCTTTTATCGGACCCAACTGCCTGGGGATTTACGCCCCCGACCGATTTGACACTTTCTTTCTGCCCGGCCAGCGGCTCATTCGGCCGGAAGCGGGGAATGTGGCTGTCGTCAGCCAGAGCGGCGGCGTGCTGGTGGACCAGATGGTCAAGTTCAAGGCCCAGGGGATCGGACTTTCCATCGGGGTCAGCATCGGCAACAAGGCCCTGATCCGCGAGATTGATCTACTTGAATATCTGGCCGGGGACCCGGCCACCGGCGTGATTGCATTTTACGTGGAAGGGTTTGGACCGGGCGAGGGAAGAACCTTTGTTAAAGCGGCACATCAATGCCCCAAACCGGTGATTGTCTTAAAAGCCGGCAAAACGGTTGCCGGGAGCCGGGCGGCTTCCAGCCACACAGCCTCTCTGGCCGGTGATTATGCCGTTTTTTCCCAGGTCATGGCCCAGCACTGCATTGCCGAAGCAAAATCCGAATACGAACTGCTCGCTTTTTGCGAGGCATTGAGCTGCTATCAGGAAACCATTGATGGGCGGGTCGGTATCATTACGGCCAGTGGCGGTCACGGTGTTCTGGCCGTTGATATCCTGTCGGACCTGGGGCTTACCACGCCGACCCTGTCCAAATCGGCCCAAAAAGATATTTACGATCGCCTGACGCCCAGCGTTCAACCCATCGCCAGCGTCGGCAACCCGGTCGACCTCACCGGCAGTGCCGCGGACGAGGATTTTATCGGCGCGGCCATCGGCATGAGCCGTTCCCCTGAGGTTGAAAGCATTCTGCTGTTGATCCTGCCCTATTCACCCACTTTGAGCCCCGAACTGGGCGCCCGGTTGAGCCAGATCTATCAGGAGGAGAAAAAACCGATGGTGGCCTATGTCCCCCACGAAAATAAATATAAGATGCTGATTGAAGGATTCGAACTGAATAATATACCGGTATCTGATTCTGTTGAAGGTGCCGTTCTCATGACCGAATCGCTGCGGAGGTGTCAACCATGCTGACAGGTCCCATTTCCGACATTTTATCGGCCTCCCGGGATATCGGCTGGGTACTTGAGCCGGATGCCAAACAGGTCCTCAAATCGGCGGGCCTGCCAACGCCCCGGCACGAACTGGCTGCCACTCCGGAAGAGGCGATCCGGTCTGCCGGCAGGATCGGCTATCCCGTGGCGGCCAAAGTCGTATCGCCGGCCGTGATGCATAAAACAGAATATAACGGCGTGGCCCTGGGCATTGTCACGGATGACGATCTCATGGCCGCCTTTAACCGCTTTGAACGCATGGATCAATTCCGGGGAATGCTTGTCGAAGAGATGGTCACCGGTGTGGAATTGATCGTCGGTGCGACCATCGATTCCCAGTTTGGGCCGGTGATTCTTCTGGGCATCGGCGGTATCGGGGTTGAGCTGTACGGCGATACGGCGATCCGCATGGCCCCGTTGACCGAGAAGGATGTCCGCTCGATGGTATCACAATTAAAGGGACGCCGGCTGCTGCAGGGATTTCGGGGGGCGCCCCCGGTGGCCATGGCGCCCCTTACCGACCTGGTTATCCGGTTTTCCGAACTGATAATGGATCTGGAGAAACAGATCACATCCATAGACTTAAACCCGGTCATGTGTACGGCCACCGGGTGCGTGGTGGCCGATGCCCGGATCATCCTGGCCGGAAAAAGATGATTGCCGGAAAATTATTAATATCCGTTCAACGTATCCGCAATAGATTCCTGTTCGGTCTGGGCGCGGTTTTTTTATGGATCGCATTTTCCCCGGCCATTGCCCCCGGCCAGGGAGGCCCCGCCCTCCCGGCGGCACAGATTCCCGACCTGCTTTCCACGATCCGGGGCGTGAATCACCTGACATTCTGTAACGAACCGGTCCCCCTGGATGATCCGGCCATCCGGGAACGATTCGAAAAAGAGTTGCTGCTGATCCTCTGGAACCGGCCCCAGGCGATCCTCTGGATGAAACGAAGTACCCGCTGCTTTCCCTTCATCGAGAAAGCGCTGAAAAAAAACAAATTGCCAGACGACCTGAAATACCTGGCGGTGGCGGAAAGCGCCCTGCGGCCCCATGCCCGTTCAGGTAAAAGTGCCGTCGGGTACTGGCAGTTCGTCAAATCCACGGGGAAAAAATACGGACTTCGCATTGACCGGGACATTGATGAACGCCGTAACCTTGCCGCTTCCACCCGGGCGGCCATGGCCTATTTTAAAGCCCTGTACGCCATGTTCGGGTCCTGGTCTTTATCGGCCGCGGCGTACAACATGGGCGAACAGGGACTCCAGGCCGAAATCCTGGTTCAGGAGACCGATGATTACTATCGGCTCTACCTGCCCCTTGAGACCCAGCGCTATATTTTCCGGATTCTGGCCATCAAGCTGATCCTTGAAAATCCCCGGGCCTACGGTTTCGCCATCACGCCCGGCGATCTTTATCCGCCCCGGAGGACCGATTCAGTGTCGATCTCTTCCCCCGGGCAGATCCCCCTGCAGATTGTGGCCCAAGCGGCCAGAAGCTCTTTTAAAACCATTAAGGACCTGAACCCGCAGATCCGAGGGCATTATCTGGTGGCGGGGACGCATACGCTTCTCATACCTGAAGGGTCGGCCCGGGGCTTTAAGCGCCGCCTGGAAAAACGGATCAAAGAACAGGCCCGGCAGAATAAAAATCATATTTACATCGTCCACCGGGGAGATACCCTGACGAATATCGCCAAACGGTTCAACGTCCCCCTGCCTGTATTGCTGATCTGGAACCGTCTCAACTACCGGAAACCCATTCATCCCGGCGACCGGTTAATCATTCACCCCAAATGACCCCGCCCCGCCCCAGAAGGGAACGGCTCTGCCTGTTCACCCGGTATCCGGCGCCGGGGACCACCAAAACCCGTCTGATTCCCAAACTGGGAAAAAAGGGCGCTGCCGATCTTCAGCGGGAAATGACGACCCATATCTTCTACAGGGTCCGCGCGCTTATTCCACTACGGGGCGTGGAAATTGAGATCCGGTATGAAGGCGGAACGCTTTGCCAGATGCAGCAGTGGCTGGGAGCGGATATGATATTCAGTCCCCAGAAACCGGGCGATATCGGCCGGCGCATGGCCCGGGCCATTGGGGACGCATCGGCAGATGGTGTCGATGCCACGGTCATCATCGGATCGGACATTCCGGGAATCAGCACCGGTATTTTAAACCGGGCGTTTGTCCGGCTGAAAGATAATGACATTGTTCTGGGTCCGGCCCGGGACGGGGGATATTATTTAATCGGCATTGACGCCCGCTGTCTGAAAAATGCCGTGCCGGCCCTGTTCAACGGGATTGACTGGGGGGCCGATACCGTGCTGGCCCGCACCCTTGACGTGGCCGGCCGGCTGAATTTAACCCATGCGCTGCTGGAACCGCTGGCGGATGTGGACCGGCCGGAGGATCTTGTTCACTGGGAAAAAGTGGCCGCTCGTAGTCGAACGTATTGAAACAACCGGTTTTTTCTGTTAGGATCCGGGCATCAAGTGATGGGATAAACGTTCATCAGGTACGGAAACCATAGCCTGGCTGGAACCGAAAAATATTGAATAACCCTGCAACCACGCACCAACCGACGGATCCGGAAACCTGGGTCGACCGGTACGGTAATTATCTGTACGCGTTTGCGCTTTCCAGGGTCCGGAACCCTTCTACGGCCGAAGAAGTGGTTCAGGAAACCTTGTTGGCCGCACTCGGCGCGCGAAAAAACTTTAAAAAACAGTCTTCCGAAAAAACCTGGCTCACCGGTATTCTGAAACACAAAATAATGGATCACTTCCGCAAGCATGCTAAGGAGCTCAACGACCTTCGCATCGATTCCACCGAAACACCGATCGAGACTTTTTTTACCGAAAACGGCCAATGGCGTGATAAACCAGCGCTCTGGGCCGCCGATCCCCATGAGCTTTTCAAGCAGAAAGAATTCCTGGCCGTCCTGCGTTACTGCCTGTCCGTGCTCCCCGCCAGACAAAGCGATGTATTCACATTGCGGGAGTTAGATGGGTTAAGTACCGCTGATATTTGTAAGCTCTTTGATATCACGGCGACGAATTGCTGGGTTATACTTCATCGCGCACGAATGCTTCTTCGTAACTGTGTCGAAAAGAACTGGTTTAACGATCCGAAACAATAAGATCGTTTTCATTTTAACTGCCTTATATCGAGGAACAGGGGATACGGCAATAAATTAAAAACCACATAGTGAGCATCCCCATCTTGTCCAAGCATCAGGACAGGTGAGAGCGTACAGCTTTTTCAGGGGTATGTCACCTGTCCTGGACAGATAAAGTAAACGGGTATTCATTTTTGCAGGTTTCCTTAAAAGATGCGAATGGACCACTGGCTTTTCAATTGTAAAGAGATATCACGGCTGGTATCCGAATCCATGGATCGGACGCTTCCCGTATTTCAGCGGATCGGTATCCGAATCCACCTGCTCATGTGCCGGTATTGTGCCCGCTTTGAAAAACAGTTGCGCTTTCTGCGCAGAGCAATCCGGGTTTATTCTTCGGCCGTTGATAATGAACACCACCCCGCCACGCTTTCGGAAGAATCCTGTAACCGGATGAAGTGTAAACTTCACGATCATCTGAGGGACCAGTCCTGACCCTATAAAAGGGTTGTGGCGGTTGAAACACGATCTAATAGTATAAGTACCGGCGCTGTTCCCTTCAATTGATGGCAATCGCATTCAAAAATTCAGAGCCGGCCTGAATTTTTGATATCCAGGTAGCGGTTGACCAGGGCTGAGGGTAACCGGCCTGCAGTCACATCAAGGGCCTGGATTCCACGCCGGGTCAGGTTTCTCTGCAGGGCGGATCGCTGGTTCAGATAATCCTGAAGGGCCAGGTAGCGGAGGGCGCTGTCGACCTTGTCGATGGGACTGTCCAGGGTCCTGTCAAGGATCGACTCTCGAAGGTCGGCGATGACAACAAGGTGACGGCGGGCCAGAAGGGTGGCGCCGTGTAAAACATCGTCCTGGTCCTCCGCGCGGCTGTTGGTCAGAAAAACGACCAGCGCCCGACGACGCTGGAGGGCCATCACTTTGGATGCGGCGGCGACAAAATCGGCGGCTTTGGTGGTGGCGTACAGATCAAATGTGTGCTCAAGCAGCTTGCGGATGGCATCTTCCCGTTTCGCTGGCGGAATCCATCGATCATGGCCGCCAAAAGTAAAAACACCGGCGGCGTCCCCCTGACGCATGGCGACATGTGCAAGGAGCAGCATGGCGTTGAGCGCCTGGTCAAAAAAAGTCCGCCCGGATTCCACATGACGCATGCGCCGGCCGCAATCGAGAAGAAAAATCAGCTGCTGATCCCGCTCGGTCTGAAACTCCCTGGAAATCAGGCGCCCCATCCTGGACGTTGCCTTCCAGTCGATCCGACTCAATTCATCGCCCTGGCGGTAATCTCTGAGCTGATGAAATTCCCCGCCCTGTCCCTTGTGCCGAATCTCCCGGATCCCCATCCGGTTCAGCTGGTGACTCAGGGCAAGAAGGATATAACGGCTGATCTGCCTGAAATTGGGAAACACCCTTACCTCTTCCTCACAGGGAAAAAACCACTTCTTTCGCCAGAGATAAAAGGGGCTGGTAACGGCAATGTCAACGCCGGGGAGGGTAAACCGCCCGCGGCGGGTCGGATAGACCCGGTACGTCACCGCTGCATGTTGTCCCGATGATAAAATGAGGTCAACCGGCATGCGGCGATAGCTGAAGTCGGCCGGGATCTGATCGCATACGGCGATCTTCTGGGCCGAGCGGCCCTGGTTGTAAAGATGCAGCTCGATTCGGCTCCAGGCGGTTACCGGAAGGCTGTGACGAACGTTGCGCGAAAGCCTGATATCCGGTTTTTTCCGGACAAGGACCCCGTCAACCAGGGCAATACCGGCAAACAGGCCGATGGCTGCGATCCACACGATTACCGGCCACGATAAGATCGATACCACTACTGCCAGGGCAATGAATCCCCCCCAGCAGATCACGGACAGGCGGGTGGGTGTCATGATCGAGGCGCGTCCACCGATCCGATGAGTTCCTCC
This sequence comes from Deltaproteobacteria bacterium, assembly GCA_003973265.1. Taxonomy (GTDB): domain Bacteria; phylum Desulfobacterota; class Desulfobacteria; order Desulfobacterales; family QNYZ01; genus QNYZ01. The sequence goes on from QNYZ01000042.1 coordinate 27,543, forward strand.
AGCACCTGATCGGGTGTGTAGCCTTCTATATGCAGGTCCGTCGACAAGGTGATCCGGTGCCGCAGCACGGGAATGGCGATTTCTTTGACATGGTCGGGAATCACATATCCGCGGCCGCTGATCAGGGCCATGGCCCGGGCGGCCCGCAAGAGGCTGATGGCCCCCCGGGGACCGGCGCCCCGTTCGATTCCGTTCCATTTTCGCGTCGCCCGGACCAGACGAACCACGTAGTCGATCAACTGATCGTCAACCGTCAGGGAAGCGGTAATGGCCTGCAGGGCCGCCATCTGCGCCGGGGTCAGGATCGGTTTAACGGTTTTAACGTCCAGCGTATCTCCCACCGAATTTTTGGTGACCGTTTTGATTATCTGCGCCTCGTCAGCCGCCTGGGGGTAGGAAATATGCACTTTGAAAATGAACCGGTCTGTCTGGGCCTGGGGCAGGGGGTAGGTCCCTTCCTGCTCAATGGGGTTCTGGGTGGCCATCACCAGAAAAGGGCGGTCGAGGACAAAGGACTGGCCGTCAATGGTCACCTGCTGCTCCTGCATGACCTCGAGCAGCGCGGCCTGGGTCTTGGCCGGTGCCCGGTTGATTTCGTCGGCCAGCAGCAGGTTACAGAATACCGGCCCTTTACGTATCACGAACCGGTTTTCGTTTTTATCAAACATGGAATGGCCGCTGATATCGGCCGGCATGAGGTCCGGTGTAAACTGAACCCGGCCGAACTGCCCCCCGATGGCCGCGGCCATGGCACGAACCAGCAATGTTTTGCCAAGGCCCGGCACGCCTTCAATCAAAACATGGCCGCCGGCCAGAAAGGCGGCGGTGACCTGACGGACGACCGGCCTTTGTCCGATGATGACATTTTGAATGGTCTTCTCCAGATTCAGCGCCAGCTCTGCCGCAGCCGCCAGCCTTTTTTCGTTTTTGGTTTTAGATTCCATGTCGTTTTCTTCCTTTTGCTTCATATAACCCCCGGTGGGGTTGGATCCTGTTGATGACACATCTCATTTTGTTCGTCTTTTCGGCCCGCCTTCCGCCTGCCGAAGTTTTTGCAGGCATCGGGTGACGACGATCAGATCCTGTTCGGTGGTTACCGGACCGGAAAAGCCTGTTTCTACTTCTTCTTTTGTCAATCCGGTTAACCGGGCCACGGCCGCCGGATCGATCAGCCGGTCACCTTTTCCGGGTAATCGGCGGATCCAGTCGTGCAACACCGGCTCCCGGATCCGGCCGATGAGAGAAGCGGCCTTATCAATGTGCCAGTTGAATCGGCCCAGGCCGTCGATGTGGGCCAGGATATGGCGCCGGGTTGTCTTTTTCGGCTCGCGTACCGATCCAATCCGGTATTGATGGGCCCATATAAAAAATATCACCCACCCGCATAAAGAAAAAAGAAACGCCGGCATATGGCGGAACAGGAATGAAAAGATTCCATCCATATTGTTCGAGTAGAGCAGCCAGGTCCTGGAATGCGTCCCGGCCAGCCAGGCCAGCAGCCACCCGTGACCGGCCGCGTCAATATTGTAGTTGTTGAAAATGCGGCACGACGTCAGCACGGTCATTTTTCCGCGTCCAATCTGGTATTGGAGGAGATACGCGCCCTCGTTTTCTTGCGAATCAATGCGAAATACCGGTTCCCGGGGCCCTTTTTCCAGGTATCTGTCATTGGGAAAATCAACGGTCAGCCGGGTTCCGTCGATGACCACGGAAACCGTTTCATGGCCTGTCTCTTTTTCTGCGCCGGTCGGTTTTCCCTGCGAACCCTGCCTGATGTCCTGCACGCTTTCATCCTGATTGTCGCGAGCCCGGGCATCCGGGACCGTATCGTCATCAGGTTCTGCTGAACCGGATCCGTCTGAATCCGCCTTTTTCGAATTCTGAGGGCAGCCGCAATCCGACTTTTCTTTTCGATAACGGAGGCGAACGCCGGCAAACCGCGCAATATCCCCTTCTTCCGGTTGATCGCTATCGTGGTCGTAGACCCTTTTCGGCTGGATAACCAGGTGACCGCCATCGACCATCCATTTGTAGAGATGATTCATCTCGGTCGGCGACAGGGCGCCGCCCTGCCGGTAGACCAGAATAGCATCTCCCACCGGCGGCAGATTGACGAGCAGATCCCGGCCGCGATGACTTTCCGCCGTCATGCCCAGCGCCTGGAGAAACCGGGTGGCCGCCAGCAGGGGGTTTTTCATGGCCGCCGGCGACTGGCCGGTGTTGATTTCCAGCGGCTTGCGCTCATAGTTGTTGAAAAACCACATCGTTGCCAGGACGGCGGCCAGCACGCCGCCCAAAACAGCCAGAACCACGCGTTTATACGGCCGTCGCATCAGTTTGACCTCCGCGGGTCATACAATTCGTGCCAGCGGTCGATCAGGTCTGCAATGATCTTTTGCTCAAGATGACGATGGCCATAGGCGATATCCAGCCAGCGCGCGGTCAGGCTGCGGAAAAAGGATGCTTCGGAAGCCGGCCGATGGGCCGTGACGAGTCGGTCACATTCATTTTCCGTCGCACAATCAGGGACCGGCAACCGGTTTACATGAAGCAGCCGGGACAAGGTGCCGCGATACAAGAGCGCCAGCGCCTGCCGGGGCTTTCCCTTTTTGAGCAGCTGCCGGCATTCTCCGGCAATATCAGCGGGCAGGCTTTCCGGCGTGACGGCCATGCCGAAAAGGATCGGTGCCGGTTTTCTGTCACGGCCGGGCTGTTTCCCGGAACCTGCAAACAGCCGACGGATGTTCGTGTACCTGTAGATAAACCAGGCCCCGCCGCCCCCTAAAAGCCCCCACATCAAAATCTCAAAAACAGTGGCCATGGGACCCGTCCATTTTTTAAAGGCATCGCGGATTCTGTTCAGCAACGCTTTCAGCCCCTTGAGATATCGGGCCAGCCATGAATCCGATTTTTTCTTCTCAATCCGTTCCCAGTGATAAACGGTTTTTTTCCGACCAAAATCATCCTGGTCCAGTACCTGTTTGAGGATTCGGCTGCATTTTTCCGGCGACGGCGGCTGTGCGGGCCTGGCGGGCGAAACGGCCGGGGAAAACATGGCCGTTATAAAAACAAAGACGGCGCTCCAGTAAAGAATCCTCTTTATTACATACCGGTAAAATTGAATTTCAACTGTCATCGTTACCCCGGCGTTTCAACGCTTTTTCGGCCATTTTTTTAAAACCGATTTCAATGTCCCAGGCTTCCAGCTCTACCCGGCGGGAAAGATAGAGCATAAATCCGCCGGCAACATAAAAAGGCGTAACGATAGACACGGCCGCCAGGTAGCAGGCCACGTAGAAGACTGGAAAGGCAAAAGGTGCCTGGTAGTCGACGGCCAGTCGCACGCTCTCCGGTATAAACAGGAAAGCCAGTAGTATCAAGGAGAAGCAGATAATTATTTCAACCGCAAAACAAAAACCGGTCAGCCAGAGTGCGCCGGACTGGTTTTTGCCCAAAACCTGATTTCGTTTTTTCTGAGATGCCTTATCGCCCCCTTCGAGGAGATGCACCGGCAAAAAGAATGAGCGCTCAGGGAAAAAGCGGTACCAGCCGAGACTGTGCAGCAGGTTCGGCAGCACGAGCTGTCGCCATTTTACGGCGACAGTGGAACAGGGCAGACATTCACCGAATACAGCCCGGCTCAGCCAGTATAGCAGCAGGGGTTCGTGGAGTGATTTCAACCACCAGATGATCAACAGGCCGAGGCGCGGATACTTCAGTGAAATCAGCAGGCCGGGACCGCCGGTTGCAAGACCCGTAACCAGCCACAGACGCCACAGCCTTCCAAACCATTTCACTGCCAGCAGAAACCCCAGGTCCATGGCCTCCCAGGCTGTCCGGGGTCGAATGACGATGGTGGTCTGATCAAGATTCATGTTTTTTTCCGGCCCGGATAAAATAGGCAATAACCAGGGTCCAGTTCACCGCCGCCACGCTAAGACGCACCTGGGGTGAAAATGAAGACGGCGACCAGAATGCCTCTATGAAAGCGGCAATGAGCAGCATGAATGCCGCACCCATAACGAGTTTCAGCGCCTGGGGCGCAATTTTCCGGAGTGCCCCGCGCCTTGTCAGGGCGCCCGGCATGACAAGCGCCCGGGCAAGCAGCAGCCCGGCCGCACCGGAGATCACGATGGCGGTCAGCTCAAAAGCGCCATGCCCCGAAACAAAGGGCCAGAACACCATGGCATAGGGTGCATGGGACAGATGCCCGCTGATTGCCCCCAGAAACAGACCGTTGAACAAGAGTGCGAAAACTGTTCCCAGACCGAGGAGCATGCCGCCGGCAAAAGCACGAAACCCGATGGAGATATTATTAAAAATGTAAAACCCAAACATACGGACATTGGTTTCCGAGGTTCGTTCCATATCCCGGCCCGGTTTCCGGTTTCGGGGGTCATACATGTATTCAACCCGGCTCACCTGGGCTTCATCCATGATCCGGTAGATCATGACCGGATCATGATAGGTGACATATCCGGTAACCGCGGCCGGTATCATAAAAATCGTCAGGGCCAGATAAAAAACAGCGGCGTGCTGACGAAGCGTCCGGGGAAAATCCGAACCGATAAAAGCGATCGTTTTCCTCAGCCAGGCCCGATCGGGACGATAGAGCTGCCGGTGGCCACGAAGCACGAGCTGATGCAGACGCATGACCAGCGCCGGGCTGTAATGCCGACTCCGGGCCAGGGCGTAGTGGTTACATACGATTTTATAATAACCGGGAAACAGCGCCGGGTCATCGGATGCGGTGCGGGGAGATTTCTGGTTTCCGGCGGGATTTTCAAAACCGGACAGCTGCCGCTCAAGCCGGTCCCACAAGGGGGCGTACAGGGTTTCGAACGGTTCCTGGCGCATGGTTATCGGCTCCCGGAAAACCAGTTGGCAAATGCCAGCAGGGTTCGTTCCGGCTCCTCGTTGTTTTTAACCAGGAATGGAAGTAAAGCCGCCAGCTCGCGCCGCCGCTGCATGGAAAGCAGATCGCCCCGCTCGGCAAAATCCATGATCAGGCGCTGTTCGGTGAGGGATAATGGCCGGGGAGGCCGTTTGGGCGGACAAGGGGGAATTTTACGGTAATTATTTTTCCGATCCGCGTATACGACGATCGTGTCGGCGGCGAGATCCCCGAGGCGTTGAAACTTTCCACTTAACATCATCGCGACCATGCCGGAAAAATAAAAAAGAGGAAAAAAATCAGCGGCCCGAAGCAGGTTGCGCAACAGTGCCGACGGCCAGCCAAGGGGCGAGCCATCGGCCTGTATCACTTCCAGTCCCAGCGCCATTTTGCCCGGCGTTGCCCGTTTGATCATTTCAAAAAAAACCGGGTAAAACCATTCCACCAGGAAAACAAATATCAGCCCGGCCGCTGTTCCCACCCCGCCAAAAAACGACGTGGCAGAAATAATAAGGGCCAGGACATACCCGGCGGCCCGAATCATAAAATCAATGGCCCAGGCAAACCCGCGGACAACCGGACCGGCCGGCCGCAATTCGAGGAAAATCCCCTCCGGGGTTTCATAGGCAACGATGGTATCAAGATGAGGCGCTGTCCGGCTCACGAATAAAAAAGATCCCGGTAGCCGGTATAGATCGACAGGGTAGTAATTGTCACGGCCGGCAATATGGGGATCATCATCACCAGCGGTAAGATAAACATGGCCGGGAACATGCTGTCCTGACCCACCATGAGGGGAACGACGAGAGCCATAATGATCCCTAATATCGCTGTAAAAACCATAAAAACGAGTAAAAGCACCAGCCCGTATACGGTAAAGGGCCAGATATTTTTCCGGCAGGCCTGAAAACTGAGTTTCATCGCCGGCAAGGCATTATATTCGTTTACCACAATCAAAGGAGATGAGAACCAGGCCGCCATATAGAGCGGGATCATCAGCGCCAGCGTGGCCAGCACACTGATGAGCATCATGAAAATATTGCCGCCGGAAATAACGTCCGGGGTTATTTTACCGCTAAAAAACGATACACCAAAAAACAGGGCCATGGGGATAATGCAGGCGATAAACCCCAGCGTGTACAGCAGGCCGAGCAGTAACAGCTGGTTTCTACCCCTGGAAAATCCGGCGAAAAGATAATCGAAACGAAGCGTGTCTCCCTGGTATTGCGCCCGGGCCCCGAGCATCAGCCCCCCGAAGAATACCGGAAAGAGGAAATACCCGATAAACGCGCCGACGAGCGGTATCAGGTTGGACAGGGTGAGCAGAAGATACGTCAGGGCAACCATCCCCATCCAGATCCAGGGGTGTTCTTTAAACAGACCGTAGGCATCGGTCAGCCATTTCCAGCCACGCCCGGCGTTTACCTTCCTGGGCTCGCCAAAATGGGCCGGGTGTTCATCCGGCCGGTCAAGATCGGCAACCGGTGCGGCATAGGGGTTCGGAGACGATTCGGAGATGGGGGCTGTTTTTGAAGCTGCCGGATCTGCACCGGTTTCGCGTGGCACTGACGGCGGTACTGACGGTTCCGGTTCCGCCGGGGCACGTGGCGGCGGTGTGACCGGGGCGCTTTTATCCGGCGTATCTGCCGGCTGCGGTAATAGATCCACATTCAGGCCGGCCTGCTCCAGGCGCTGGCAGAGTATCTCTCCGGTTTTTCGGTCAACGCCTTTTTTAACGATAACCCGCTGCCCGCCCGTAACCAGCTTTTCCGCCTGTGCCGGGGCCAGACCGAAATCGGCCACTAGTTTCTGGGACGTTTCGCCCGGATCGTTTCCAGGCCGCAGGCTTCCTGAAAAGACAACACGATAGGTGGTTTCCATTTTTTATCCTTTTTCAGGTTCGGGAACAGTTTATTGGATCAAAATATCAGAAATCGTTTTATTATTAATCTATCAGGATAATGACCCTTACGTTTTTGTATTTTCCGGTTTGCGTACCACCTTCGCTGGATGCTTCAAATAAACCGATAAACAGCCCGGCCAGCCAGGCAGGCAGGCAGGCAGGCAGGCAGACAATTGTTACTAAATTCAGTTATCAAATACCGATTTATTTGTCAATTCGACTGGTTAATGAATTGGAGCTGGCCGGTTTCAATCGATGCACCCGAACATCTGAACGCCGGGACACTGGAAAGAGACATCATTGTGCCGCTCAAAGGGGTACAAACCCGTTTACGCTGCGGCAGTTGATATATATGGGGATGCGGGAACAACTCCCCCACGCCAGCCGGCCCGGTCTGCAGGGCTTCCCCTGGAAACGCGTTGAAGAAGCAGGCCGTCCGCCCGATCGTGATTAAACAGTTTTGAGATCATCTCATTCGCATTCTCAACGACATGCGCATCCTTAAGCAGAGGGCATTGCGGAGAAATCTGCATCCCACTGCCAAGCGTCTGCTGTTGTTTCATCTTATTTTGCAGGTATAATTTCCGATTGGCATAAATCGTGACGACTATGGGAGGAAGATTACGATAAAAGACAACGAATGTCACCCTGTCGGCAGGGTCACGCCTGGCTCGGCATCGCGTAAGAACCCGCCATTGGGATCAGTCGGAACCGCTGAAACGGCACCGACCTCTCCCATGGCATTGGTATGACCATATTTATTTACGGTTCTCTGTTAATGTGACTTGGCACGGGTCCAGGCCTCATCCATGATCCGATTGTCTTTTCCCAGGTCTTTGGTAAAGACCAGGGTCTTCATGATTTCCGGCGTCGGCCAGACACCGGGGTTTTCCAGGTCCGCTTTGTCGAGAAACGGCATGGCCGCCTCGTTCGGGGTGGCATAGTGGTTGTAGTTGGACAGGGAGGCGCCCACTTTGGGGTCCAGAATCCAGTTAATCCATTTGTGTGCCGCGTCCACATGGGGTGCCTTGGCCGGAATACACATTGAATCCAGCCAGATCTCGCTGCCTTCTTTGGGAATGATGAACCCGAGCGTATCCGGCTTCTCGGCGATGGCCTGGATCGCATCGCCATTGTAAACGATAGCTGCAGTGGCCACTCCGGCAACCACATCGTTTTTACCGCCGACACCGCCCTTGAAACCCATGCAGGACTTCCTTTTTTTGGTCTTAACCAGCAAATCAGCCGCAGCCTTGAGCTCCTTGGGGTTGGTAGAGTTAAAATCATAGCCCAGATACAAGAGGGTAATTCCCATCATTTCGCGTACCGAGTCGATCAGGGCAAACTGGCCCGGATCTTTTTTGGGATCAAACAGGATCGACCAGGAGGCCACGTCTTCGGGTTTGATTTTTGTTTTGTCATACATCAGGCCCACCGTTCCCCACTGCCATCCCACGGCATACTTGTTTCCCGGATCAAAGGAGGCTTCGGTAAATTTTTTGTTCAGGTTTTTTATATTGGGGATCTTGGAATGATCGAGCGGCTGGATCAGCTTGAGGTTGATCAGGCTCGGCATGATATAGTCCGACGGTACAATGATGTCGTACTGGCTGACACCGCCGGCCTGAAGTTTGGCCATCATTTCCTCATTCGATTCATACAGGTCAAGGCTCACTTTGATCCCGGTCGCTTTTTCAAACTCCTTGGGCATGTTTTCTTCATCCATATACTCCGACCAGATGAAAATTTTCAGCTCTTCCGCAGCCACCATGGCGGTTGCGCTCAGCAGGATCGATACGACTATCATTGCCATCATTACTTTTCGCATGCTCATTCTCCTCTTATAGTTGGTTACTTGTGATTCTTCGCCCCATTCAACCGGGGAAGAAGGTGGATCATCGGGTACCTGACGCAATCCGTCCGATCCGGAACAGTATTTCAGTTTCCTGCAGTTTTAACCTATTTTTTTGCGCTGCGGCGCGTCAGACGCTCGGTCCCGACCACCATCACAATCGTGATCAAAAGCACCAGCGTGGAAAGCGCATGAATCTGCGGGGTAACGCCCCTTCGGACCGCCGCGAAAATATAGAGCGGCAGGGTGACCGAATCAGGGCCGGCCGTAAAAAAACTGATCACAAAATCGTCCAGGGACAACGTAAAAGCCAGCATACCGCCGGCCACAATACCGGGCAAAAGCAGTGGCAGTGTCACCCGCCACAGCAGGTAGGGCGTGCTGGCAAACAGATCCCGGGCTGCTTCTTCCACATCCGATCCCAGGCTGACCAGCCGGCTTCGTACGACCAGGGCCACAAACGCCACCTGAAAGGTGATATGCCCGATGATCATGTTGATCAGGCCCGGTTCAAATATGGAAAAGACCAGGCGCAGCAATCCGAACGCGATCACCAGCGAGGCGGCCAGAATAATATCCGGGATGACGACGGGTAAATGCAGGATCAGGTCCAGCGTGGTATTGGTGCCGCCCGACCATGGAAACCGGTCCATGCCGATGGCAAGAATCGTCCCCAGGATGGTCGCGATAATCGTGGAGATCACAGCCAGCACCAGGGTATTCCAGGCGGCGTTTAAAATCAGCTCATTGGAAAAAAGCTTCACATACCAGTTCAGGGTAAACCCGCGCCACACCAGTCCGTACTTGGTGGCATTAACCGAAAATACGGCCACGGCAAGCAGGGGAAGGTACAAAAACCCCATCGTGCACATGGCCAGGGCCGTAATCAGGGGATGAGAACGATTCATACGAGATTAACCCCCTTGCTTTTTCGACGGTAGAGATAAAGGCTGAACATCGTCAGGATCATCAACCCGATACTGATGGCCGCGCCAAAGGCCCAGTCCCGGCTGGAACCGAACTGCTGCTGGATCAGATTGCCGACCAGCATATACTTGGCGCCGCCGAGCAGATCGGGAACCACAAACATGCCCATGGCCGGAACAAAGGTTAAGATCACGCCCACGGACAATCCCGGCAGGGTCTGCGGCAAAATCGCCTGCATGAATACCCGCACTTTGGAGGCATACAGGTCCTGGGCGGCTTCCACCAGGGCCCAGTCGATTCGCTCCACGCTGGAATAGAGCGGCAGGGTCACAAAGGGCAGAAACATGGACACCATACCGAGGTAGACGGCAAAAACGCTGGGATACAACGCAGAGCCGGGCGGAACAATGCCGAGAAAGGCGGCCAGCTTGGCCACGGGCAGTTCCGGGGCCAGGATGAGGAACCAGGCGTAGGCCCGAATCACCATGTTGGTCCAGAACGGAATGATCACCAGGGTCAGCCAGAGGTAGCGGGTGCGTTCCGACCGGCCGGCAATAAAAAAACACAAAGGATAGGAAAGCACCACCGACACGATTGTCGTAATAAAGGCCACCCAGACCGATCGCCAGACGATCATCAGATAGTCGGCCGTCCAGCCGAAAATGCCGAACCCGGCCAGCCGTTTATAATTCTCAAAAGTAAAATGCCACTCCAGCTCACCGTAAGCCCCCCGCCCGGCAAAACTGGCGGCGATAAGCATCAGCCCCGGCAGGACGAGAAAAATAAGGAGCCAGAGCATGCCGGGGCTTAAAAACATCAGCCCGCGCTTCAGCAGACGTCGGTTGGTGGTCAGTTCGCCATACCAGACAAGCAGTTTATCCATTTAAAACCACCAGTTCTTCCGGGGCCAGTTCGAGCCAGATCTTATCACCGGTTTTGAAACGTTTGTAGGTGTTTGTCCGGACCCGTATGGGGCCGGGGTCGAGCCAGAGATCAAAATCCGTTCCCCGGTAAATTACTTCCCGGATCCGGGCCTGGATGCCGTTTGTTTCCGGTTGCTGGTCGCGGATACGAATCCATTCCGGACGGATGGCCACGGTTCCTTTGCTCCAGGCCGGCATTTTTTCGAGTTTCAGAAAGCCGATATCCGTTTCGATCCCGCCCTCTTTAATATGGCCGGAGAGCAGGTTGGCCGCCCCTAAAAATTCCGCCACGAACTGGGTTTCGGGAAGATCGTAAACTTCCTCCGGTGTTCCGGCCTGCATCACCCGGCCATCGCGCATTACGGCAATCCGATCCGAGACAATCAGGGCTTCGTCCTGATCATGGGTTACCAGAATGAACGTTCCGCCAAGCTTCTGCTGCAGTCGCCGGAGTTCCACCTGGACCTGGGCCCGCAGCTTGGCATCCAGGGCAGACATCGGTTCGTCTAGCAGCAGAACATCAGGCTCGTTGACCAGGGCCCGGGCCAGGGCAACCCGCTGTTTCTGTCCGCCGGAGAGTTGATCGGGACGACGCTGCCCCATCTCTTCCAGCCCGAGTATTTCCAGACGCCGGGACACCCGCTGATCAATCTCTTTGGCTGGAAATTTTCGGGATCTCAGGCCAAAGGCCACGTTTTCATATACCGTCAGGTGGGGAAAGAGGGCATAGCTTTGAAAAACCGTGTTGACCTGGCGCCGGGTGGCAGGAAAAGTGGTAATGTCTTCGCTACCCAGTAAAATTTTTCCACTGTCCGGCATTTCCAGCCCGGCAATGATGCGCAGCAGAGTCGTTTTGCCGCAACCGGACGGTCCCAGCAGGGTGAAAAACTCTCCGGCCGGTACCTCCAGGCTGACATCATCCACGGCCCGAACCTCACCGAACCGTTTGTTTATTCCTCGAATACTCAGATCTTTTTTCTCATCACTCATGCTCTTTTCTTCCTGCTTCGGGTTAACAGGCTGGCGGGGCTGTTCCGGCCTGGTCCAGGGCCCCGCTCATCATCTCAAGTAGACACCGGGCGGCCAGGTGCGCGGTGATCTGGCTCCTGTCATCGACCAGCGGGCTGACTTCCACCACATCAAATCCGATAATTGTCCCCTTTTTCGTAACAGCCTGAACAACATCCGAAAACTCAGGAAAAAACAGGCCGCCCGGCTCGGGCGTTCCCGTCCCCGGCGCTGCAGACGGATCGAAGAAATCGATATCCAGGCTCAGGTAGTAGTTACCTTTCGGGAAGATGTCCGAAAAGAGATCAGGATCGGCGGCCACCCGCCTTTCCCGCAGTTCCCGGGCTGTGATGATCCGAACCCCCTGTTCCCTGGCCCAGGCAAGATCATGCCCGGAGTTGGTCAGCCCGCGGACCCCGAGAATCGTGATGGATTGGGCCAGGCCTTCTTCCATGATGCGGGCCACGGGGCTTCCGTGGGTGTCCCCGCTGCCGAAAATCCGGTCGCAGTCCGCGTGGGTATCAAAATGAACGTAATGAAACGGCTTCTGCTTAAATGCCCGCACCACGGGATGGGTAATGGAATGATCCCCGCCGATTATCGCCGGCACCGCGCCGGACTGAAGGATAGTCGCCACCGCCCGGGTGGTGGCCGCCTGGTTTTTTTCAAGGTTCAATGGCTCGATGGCCACGTCGCCCGCATCAGCAATGGTTTTGCCGCGCAGTATCCACCGATCCCGGTCGGCATCGTAAAACCGGTCGTCCTGCCCCTCGTAGGTGTAAAACATCGATGCATTCCGAACCGCCCGGGGACCGAACCGGGTGCCCGGACGATAGGTCGTGCCCTCATCGTAGGGAACCCCCAGAACAACGGCGTCGGCCTTTTGTTCCGAAGACCACAGCGGATAACCGGCAAACGTGGCAATCCCCGCGTACGGCATGTTCCCTTCCACCGGCCCGAAGGGGGATACGGTGGATAAAACGGTTATATCGTTATCTTTCATGGGCAACCATCCCTTTGTTCAATGGTGGATGATACGGCATTCTATACTTCAAATAGATCTTTCCGGCAATCGGATTGGCAAGCGGATCACCTTCGCCCGTCATCCCATATAGCTCGTGGTTCGTGGAATCCGGACCGCGTTCTTTAAAATATTCTGTGCCAGCGCCCGCCGTTTCTCCGCCGCCGTTCCCTTCTGCATCCTTTGTTTCATCTGCTCTCCCCGAAGCTTGCGGGAAATTTTATCCGGGGCCCTGAATACCAGCGCCCCGAAGTGGCATTCCCCCACGCAGGCCGGGTCGCCGCCGCACAGGTCGCACTTGTAGGCAATCCCGGACGTATATTGCTCAATCATCCCGTAAGCGCAGGCATCCACGCAGTCGCCGCAGCCCGTGCATTTTCCGCTCTCAACCACCACCACGCCCCGCTCGTTTTTGACGATCGCCTCCACCGGGCAGGCGGTCAGGCAGTCCGGCCGGGGACACTGAAAGCAGATGTTGGGGACGGAATACCCCTCCTGGGGAAAATTATTAACGGATAAACGGGCCCTGGATGGCATGAACATCCCCTCTTTCGCCGCACTGCAGGCGTAGGTGCACCGGTTGCACCCCGTGCACCGGTTGGGGATTGCCAAAAGGTGTTTTTCCATTTTACTCCTCCGATTAGATTTATTTTTTTGCCGAAAGCGGGGATCACCCAGGCCGGATCCGGTCCGGCAATACCACCGTCAATTGTCAAATTTCATCTGCCAGTGAAAGCGTGTCCATGCCCAGTTCATGTAACTTCTCTTTCCGAGGTCGCCCGCCTTCATCCCATTTTCGGAGATAATAATAACGTACCTTCATCTCTTCCAGGATCTCGGCGCTGATGACGCGTCCATCATGGGGGCCGCCTTTTAATGCTTTTTTGGCCATTTTTTCCGATAAAACATCATCGGCTGCGGTAAACCCGGCGGCAAGGTTGTACAACCGGATCAGGTTCCAGACCCGCTCGCCGGTTTTATCGAGATCATCGGCCGATACCTGCCGTCCCAGTCCGGTGCTCAGCAGTTCCGCCATAAGCGTCGTATCCACCGACCCCCAGAAGTCACAAAAACACATGCACCACTTAACGGCATTGCTGTTCTGGTTATCGATCACATCCCGGACCAGGTCCTGGACCTTGAATGGATCTTCGGCAGTAATGGTAAACGCCCGCAGGTGGCAGGCCCCCCGCTCACTGGTGGCATAGGCCAGGGCCATCCCGTAATTTCCCCGGGGATCGTAGGCGGGCATTTCAAGGCCCTTGGCATGGGCCACATCTTCTTCGGCGTCGTATTTTCCGGCCAGCGCGGCGGCGCCAAGAGCCAGATCACGGCCCCGGTCGGTGGCGAGGTGTGCTATCTCGGTAACCACGGCCAGGTAATCTTTCTCTTTGCCAAAGGCCAGTCCGAAATCATGGCGGCCCGATTCGGTCAGATCCATGGCCAGTCCGATGGTATTGCCGGTGGACATGGTATCAAGCCCGACATCATCACACAGGCGGTTAAACTGCATCACCGATTTCAGATCATTGATCTCGCAATTGGACCCGCCCAGACAGAGGGTTTCGTATTCCGGCCCTTCCAGCTGGACCCCGTCTACCGAGGTAAAATTGCCGCAGCCCAGCGGGCAGGAGGCACAGGCCCGGTCGCCGATCTTGACGGATTTGATGGCCTCGCTGTCGAGGCCCCGGCGGTTGGGATTTACACCGGCGGTAAAATTTCGTGTGGGATGAATGCCCAGTTCATTGGTCAGGTCGACCAGTATCGGGGTCCCATCGCTCTGCGCCCAGAGATTGTCCTCGGTGAGCAGGCTGGCATCCCTGGCCGTGGAAACTTTTCCCCAGAAATTGCCGATATCGGCCACCTGAACCCCGCCGGTACCCGTCACAGCAATGCACTTGAGATTTTTGGCGCCAAACAGGGCCCCGCCGCCGCCCCGTCCCATCTGCCGGTACGCTTCGGAGCCGATACAGGCAAAGGGAATCCGGTTCTCTCCGGCCGGGCCGATGGAAAGGCTTTTCACCTGGGGGCCCATGGTATCGATCAGGTATGCTTCCGTTTCAAAAATCCCCTTGCCCCAGAGGTCCCCGGCGTCCTCGATACGGACCCGGTCGTCCTCTATTCGGAGGTAAACCGGTGTGTCAGATGCCCCGGTGATCACCAACCCGTCATAACCGGCAAATTTGAGTTCCGGGCCGAAAGACCCGCCGATATTCGATTCAAAGATCGTCCCGGTGAGCGGCGATTTGGACACCAGACACATCCGGGATGCGGTTGGTGCCAGGGTGCCGCACATGGGACCGGTCATCAGGACCAGGGCATTGTCCGCCGAGAGCGGATCCACATCCGGCGCCACCTGGTCAACAAAATAGCGGACGCCGAGGCCCCACCCGCCAATATAATCTCTAACCCATTCCGGGTTGGTGGGCATCGTCCGGGTCGTACGGTTCGACAGATCGACATGCAGCACCTGCCCGGTATGAAGGTAGGCGGTCGCGGCCTGCCGGGAGGGTTCAATGGTCTTGAAAACATCTTCGATCCGGTTGAGGATTTCATCGAGAATATTCTGCGGAATATTGAGTGCCGGCTCAAAGCGAATATTGCGGGCATTGGTGAGTGTCCCGGCTGTGAGCACGCCCCGTGAAAAGAGCCCGGCGGCGACTTTATAGCCGATGCCGTCAGTGGGAAATTCCATGCCGATCAAGAGGCCCAATCCCCGGACTTTGGCCAATACACCCGGATAGCGGTCCTGAAGCTGTGCCAGTTGTTCCTTGACGTATTTTCCCTTGGCCCTGGCCTGGCCGGCCAGGTCTTCATCGAGCAATACGGTGATGGCGGCCAGTGCCGCGGCACATGCCAGTGGATTTCCACCGGTGGTGGTGGTATGCATAAAAGGGTTGGGCTCCATGCATTCCCAGATTTTCGCGGTAGACAAAAAGGCCGACATGGGCACCACGCCGCCGCCCAGGGCCTTGCCCAGGCAGAGAATATCCGGGGCCACGTTCCAGTGGTCCACGCCGAAAATTTCGCCGGTCCGTCCCATGCCGGTCTGGACTTCATCGGCGATGAGCAGCACTCCATAATGGTTGCAGACTTCCCGCAGCCGCGGCCAGAATTCGTCGGGCGGGACCACGGCCCCGGCTTCGCCCTGAACCGGTTCGGCTACCACGGCGGCAATATCGTCCCCCACGGCCCGGGCCGCGGCCAAAACAGCTTCCACCGCATCAGCATCGCCAAAAGGCACATGGCGGACGCCTTCCAAAAGCGGTAACAAGGGCTGACGATAGGTTTTTTTACCCATCAGGGAAAGCGACCCCAGGGTTTTCCCGTGAAACCCCTTGAGCATGGCCACAAACCCCTTTTTACCCGTATAAAACTTGGCCAGTTTCATGGCCCCTTCCACGGCCTCGGTGCCCGAGTTGGAGAAAAATCCATACTGGATTTTACCCGGCGTCAACAGCGCCAGCACCCGGGCCAGCTGAGCCCGCAGCGGATCGAGCATTTCCTGGCTGTACTGGGGTGATCGATCGAGCTGGGCCTTGACGGCGGCGATAATCCGGGGATGCCGGATTCCGTAAGAGTAGAGTCCGAACCCGCCCAGCAGGTCGAGAAATTTACGATCCAGGGCATCCACGAGAACCGACCCTTCCCCCGTCCATTCGGTCAGGGCAAAGTTGGTCGCTTCGGTTACGGATTTCCGGTAGGCCAGAAATCCCCTGTTGATATGATCACGGAAGTTGCGGACCGTTTTCCGGGCAACCGCTTCCCGCACTTTACGCGACGTTTCCCCGGGCGGGGCCAGGATTATATCGACCATCTGGCGCGCTTCTTCCCCGGCCGTCTCAATCTCCCTGCCCTTGTAATCGCTGGTATAATCGTCGTCAAAATCACGCATGATTGGCTCCTTGTCCCCTCAGCATATTTAATATTCGTTATTCAACGTATCACCGGAAATATCCGTTTTTTCCGTTAACATGTTGATCGCCATCGCCCTGGCCTGACTGGCAAACCGTTCAAACGGGTGATCATCGGAAAGAAACTGTGCATGAAACTCTAGCCCTTCCATCAAGGTCACAATCAGGTCGGCCGCCATGTGGGAATCGCTGACCTTGATAATGCCCTGCTGCCGATACGTTTCAAATTCATCCACCAGGTAATCCCGGAACCGCCGGATAATTCGTTTGTAGCGCTGGCGAATATCCGGGTTGCGAAAGCTTAAGTAATAAAAACAAAAATGAACGCCGGGATCGATGGTTCGAGACCATTCAAACGAAAAAATCGTATCCATCAGGGCGCGAAAACGTTTTTCAATATCCGCAATATGGTCAAATTTTAAAAACTCGGGCGCCTCGTATTTCTCAATCAGGAAATCGGCCAGCGCCAGGGTCATGTTCTTTTTATTTTTAAAATAATGGATAATCAGACTGGGATGAATACCCATTCGCCGGGCGATCTTGCCGATAGACGCCCCTTCAATCCCCTCGGCGATGATCACCTGATAGAAATTTTCAAGAATTTCCGGCTTGCGGGTTTCGGCTGTCTGGGTTTTTCGCATGAGTGGCGATAGCTCCAGCAAGATATTAACTGAATGTTCAGTTTACATATAATTCTTCGCCGTGTCAACAGGCAAAAAAGGAAATACCAAAATTCTTACGCACAGGAATCGTTGGGATATAAAACGAAAACGACCCCAGCGAGCCCATGCCCCCGCCGATTGATGGCTTTCCCCTATATGACGACGCGCCACCGGCGCCCAGCGCCGATGACTACCTGGCAGATCCGGATTATCCGGGTAAGGCCTGGTTTTAATAAAAATCCATCCGGTTCGTACCGGCGACCGATGTCCGAATTTGCCGAAAATGCGCCAGTTTTGGAAACAATTCCTGTTGACACCACAACCACCATTGATTAAACGTGTTTCGACAACGCCTCACAGGGGAATCGTATCTCCGATTTTAGCGAACGTGTATCTTTATTACGCCCTGGATCTATGGTTCGAAAAAAAGAATCAAACGGGAGTTAATGGTAAAGCACAGATTATCCGTTATGCGGATGATTTCGTATGTGCTTTTCAGTACAAAACAGGATGCGGAGCGGTTTTACCATCAGCTCAACGAACATCTCGGAAGAAACTCAGAGCCGCCGTGGCCGCATTACTGGAACTATTATGGTGTTAGAGGCGGCCAACTGGCCGTTCTGCCTTGATTCAGTTTAT
The DNA here is from genome assembly GCA_003973265.1 of Deltaproteobacteria bacterium. Lineage (GTDB taxonomy): Bacteria > Desulfobacterota > Desulfobacteria > Desulfobacterales > QNYZ01 > QNYZ01. The sequence goes on from QNYZ01000042.1 coordinate 45,286, forward strand.
CAGTAGCCCATAAGATCAAGGGATCGCTTCTCAATCTCGGTTTAAAGAAACTTGCTTCAGACCTTCCGCTGTCGAACAGACGGCAAGGCAGAAAAAGAGTCAATCCCTGAAGAGGGAGATTGGCAGAATTATATCTGAAATGAAATGCAATCAGGCAGAGGAATTGAATCCGGCATGAGCGAATCAAATCTGTCCCTGATCAGGATTATTCTGATACCATACCTGGTTTTACTGGTACTGTTCGTGGCAGTGACCGGTGCCGGTTCCACCTGGCTCTACTATAAGGCCAGACTGTTCACGGCCTGCTGACATCAGTGACACCACTGGTTGAGCGTCTCTCAAAGGTCGACATTGATCCCCTGCTGGCAGAAGATTCACATTCATGGCTGCATACGGAGATCAATACCATTTTTCGTCAGATTCCGGATCTTGAGCACGTTCGTGTTCGATCCAGGGGGGAAGGAATCCATAAATACCATGGTGCCGGAAACCGGCTTGTCACCGAGCACACAGGGGGCTTTGAAACAGAAGGCGTGGGGGATCTGCGTGATGTAACGGCTGCAAGCCGGCTCTATTCGGAGTCTGCTCCCCTGCTCAGAATAGAATTCTTACTGGAAGGTCGGGGGGAGGAACCAGTTCGCCTGGAATTTGGTTTCAACCGGGCTACTCTGCGGGAAACAGTCGGCAGGGCAATGGGTGGAATAATCCGGGCAATTACCCTTTTTTCCTTTCTTGGTGTCGGTGCGCTCTGTATCGCTTTCGGGGTAACAGTCTGGGCGGCCGGAAGGGTCAGGGATCTGGAAAAACGGGTTCGGGAGCTGTACCGGTACGCCACCGCGGCTGAGCTGATGGCCGGACTTGTCCACGATCTGCGCAATCCCCTGGCCAGCTTTCGGGCAAACCTTGCCTCCCTGCGGATTATGCCTGAAGAGCAGGATGATATTATCGAGGAGATGGACCGCGATCTGGTGAGACTGGATGAAAAGCTTGGTTCCATGCTGGATCTGACAAGAAAAAGGGATGAGCCGCTGAAGGAAGTGGATTTGAAGGCGTTGCTGGCCGAAGTGGCACGGTTGGCGGAACCGGTACTGGCCCGTAATGGCCTTGGACTCGACTGCCGCAGCCGGGTGAAGGGAAAGGTGGCGATTATGATGGACTCTGTCCGTGACGCTCTGCTCAATCTGGTCATCAACAGTGCGGAAAGTGGACAGAAGGATGGGATTGTTGAACTTGAGGTCTGGCGGGAGGACGGCAGGCTTGTTTTTGAAATAAGAGACCGTGGCTGCGGGCTTCCGGAAGACCTGGACATATTCGCACCCTTTGTGACCACAAAATCCACAGGACATGGTCTGGGGCTGGCCATCAGCAAACGTACAATTGAGGCCCATGGCGGTACCGTTACCGCGAAAAACAGGGAAGGGGGAGGTGCGGTGTTGAGGCTTGTTCTTCCGGGCCGGGATATTTCCCGTGGAGCTGCACTATGAAAAGGGAACTTCCCGATCTGGAGGGGATGCGAATACTGGTGATGGACGATGATGTAGCCATACAGCGCAGTCTTGGCCGGGCCTTGAGAGGACTGGGGGCAGAAGTGGGTTGCGCCGGATCACTTCGTGAGGCGGGGTTGAAGCTGGAAAGCGATAGATATGATGTGGTTCTCGCCGACCTGAAATTAAGAGATGGTGAGGGTCTGGAATTGCTTCCTCTTTTTCAGAAACATCATCCCCAGGGCTGTTTTTATCTCATTACAGGTCACGGTTCCGTCGACAATGCCGTCACCGCATTAAAACACGGGGTGCGGGATTATCTGCAGAAACCGGTTGATCCCATTGACCTGGCAAGCCGGTTAAGCAGGGATATGGCCGCCCGGCATGGATCTGTATTGAAAAACCGGCTCGATCCTTATCTCCTTTTCCAGGATCCGGTGATGTCCGAGGCCCTTGCAGACCTGCCCCGTTTCGCTGCGCTTGATGAGCCGGTTCTAATCCGCGGAGAGACCGGCACGGGAAAGGAGCTGGTGGCCATGGCCGTACACCGGATCAGCCCGCGCGCGACCGGACCCTTCGTGGCTGTCAACTGCGGTGCCATACCGGAATCAATGCTCGAGAGTGAGCTTTTCGGTCATGAAAAGGGTGCCTTTACCGGGGCCACGAAGATGCACCGGGGCCGGTTTGAGCAGGCTTCCGGTGGCACGCTTTTTCTTGATGAGATAGGAGAAATGCCCCTGCAGTTCCAGGTGCGACTGCTCAGGGTCCTTGAGGATGGTGAAATTCAGCGGCTTGGCAGTGAACAGCGGGTGCGGATTGATGTCCGTATTGTTGCGGCAACCCACCGGGATCTGAACGAGGACGTGGAGGCAGGTATCTTCAGGCGCGATCTGTTCTACCGACTTGATGTACTGCCGGTACAGCTTCCACCCCTCAGAGAGAGAAAAGGAGATATTCTGTTGCTTGCCGGTCATTTTCTTCGTCGGACATTTGAGGAAATGGGCAGAGATTCCGGGTTACCGACGTTTGCCGGTGAAGCCGAAGAGTTACTGTACAGATATTCCTGGCCCGGCAACATCAGGGAGTTGCGCAATACCATGACCCGCCTGGCGGTACGCATTCCCGATAATATGCAGGAAATATCGGCGGAGTTTCTGCAGAAATTGCTGCCCTCTCCCGGTTCTTTTCAGGACGGGAAAGGTGGTGATTTTATCCCTGTTCCTGCTGACGCCACCCTGGCGGAGGCGCAGGAAATTCTTATTGATGCCGCCCTGAAGCGGTCTGGATTTAATAGAAAACTCGCCGCAGCCATGCTGGGACTCGGTGAACGCACTCTCCGTCGCAAACTCAATGAAAAATAGGGATGCGGCCATTCTGGCCGTATTCCTGCCGTCTCTTGCGGCCATTTCGGCCGTGGTTTCCTGAAAAATACGCTGCCGAATATTTTAACTTATTGAAAATAAAACTAAAATAAAACTGGTACACCCTTTGCTTATTCCCTTCATGAATGAGGCGTTGTTTTTATTAACTTTTTAGAATTGGAGGAATCGTATGAGCGTATTGAAAAAAGGTAATCATGTACTGGTTTCACTTGTGATTTTGGGAATGCTCTTTGCCACAGGCGTTCAGGCAGGTGAGGGGAAGCAAAAAAAAGAAGAATCACCGGCGGCCGCAAAAGTAGAAAAGCAGGTCAAATCGGATACACAGAAAAAAGCGGGAATCAAGAGAGAAGCCATTGTCAAGGAAGCTGTAATGGCTCTTGATCAGACCGGCAAGGCGATTGAAGCGCTGAAAAACAAAAAAAAGCAGGTGGCGCTGGACGCTTTGGCAATGGCTGCGGGAAAACTGGAAATTGTTCTGGCAAGGGATCCGAAAATGGCGAATGCTCCCATTGACGTCCGCGTTGAGGCGTTTGACCTGTATGCGTCCGTTGACACAGTAAAAAAAGCGGTGAAAAGCGCGGAAGATCTTCTTGAAGACGGTGAGGTGCAGCAGGCCAGGACCATTCTCGCAGATCTGGCATCGGAGATGGATATTGTCACCACTTCCCTGCCCCTGGCAACCTATACCGATACTATAAAGGATGTTGCCAAACTGGTTGATGCTGAGAAATACGAGGAAGCGACACAGTCCCTTTATGAGCTGCTTTCAACCATGGTGATCACCAGAAATGTAATACCACTCCCTTTGCTCCGAACGGAAATATTTCTGGAAAAAGCTGATAAACTGGCCGTTAAAAAGGACCGCAGCGAAAAAGAAAATGCGGAGCTGAAAACCCTGCTGGATGATGCTGAAAACCAGATCGGTATGGCCGAGGCCCTCGGGTATGGCAGAAAGGATGATTTCAAGTCATTTTATGCGCAACTCAAGGAGATTCGAAATAAAACCAAAGATGGAAAATTCGGCATCGGGTTTATTGACGGACTGAAAAATTCTCTGGGAAAGCTCAAGGAGAAAATTTTTTCGTCCCAATAGATGAAGATATCTAATTTCAACTGATTAATCGTGTTTTCCGGTATTGCCCGGTCTGGATTCTGCTGATGGGTCGATGGATCAGGGTTTGTTTCAGTCCGGGGAATACCGGGGTTGATGAAGAAGGAGGAGAAAATGGCTGAGAAACTGATGAAGAATCCGTTTCAGCTGGTGGTTGTTGACCTGGATGAGCTTCCGAAAAAGTGGGGGTGGCTGCTGGCCCTGGGGATTATGATGCTGGTGGCCGGCAGCTTTGGTCTGGTGATGGTTGTAGCCGTTACCCTGGCAACGGTTCTGTTATATGGTGGCCTGTTGCTGGTGGGCGGTGTTCTTGCCCTGGTTCATGCCGTTCGGGTCAAGGAAGATAAATGGCATGGCAAGATGGGGCATATCCTGACAGCCTTGCTTTATATTCTTGCAGGAATCCTGGTGTTGATGAATCCGGTGGCGGCTTCTGCCGTATTTACCCTGCTGCTCGGGGGATTTATGCTCTTCATCGGAGCCCTTCGGATAGCCCACGGTATCAGATGTCGCAAAAATGGTTGGAAATGGGTGTTGCCCACGCTGATGGGACTGGTGAATATTATTTTTGCGATAATAATAGTTTTAAGCTGGCCCGTTTCAGGGCTTTGGGTTATCGGTCTGTTTGTCAGTGTGGAGATGGTGATGAATGGCTGGCTCATGGTGTTTACTGCGCTTGCGGTCAGAAAACTGGCTGACAGGGTTCAGGCATAATTTTTTCAGGCTCTGTTTTGAAGTGGGGAGGAGAATGATATGGTTATGGGAGTAAAACAGCTGCAGAGACTGTTTCGGCAGGTATCCGGGCTTGAGATTGATAAAAGTGATGTGAAGAGATTGAATGATTTTATCGGAAACCGGTTGCGTACCCTGCTTCTCCAGGGGCAGGTTGCTGCCAGTATCAACGGGCGGGATATTATTGATTATCAGGATATTCCTATAACTATCGGCTTGCAACAGGCCATCCGGGAGTTTATAGATAGAGATGAAAAGCTTTCTCTTGCCAAAATTCTTCGGCAGCAGGCAACCTTGCCGCCATTGAGGATGGATATTACCGATCTGCTTGAGAAGAAGCTGCCCGAACTGGTGGGTGGAATCACCGTCGGCCTGGCAAAGGTATTTCGGGTTGTCAACAAAGAGATTAAAAACCCCGGCAGTCGTGAATGGGACCAGGTAGAGGAGATTTATCGAATTTTGCTTTAAAGTCATCTTGATATTTGAGAATAAGTATGGCAGGAATATCAGGAACTGAACAGTCGTGGTAACAGGAGTAAACAAGATGACAGGAAAATATGGAATTTAAGGACTATTACGACATTCTCGGTGTTTCCCGGGATGCCGGCCAGGATGATATCAAAAGAGCTTATCGGCGTCTGGCCAGGAAATATCACCCGGATGTCAGCAGGGAAGAGGGTGCTGAAAAAAAGTTTCAGGAGCTGGGTGAGGCCTATGAGGTATTGAAGGATCCGGAAAAACGGGCGGCCTACGATAAATTCGGCAGCAACTGGAAGCATGGCCAGGATTTTCAGCCACCGCCGGACTGGTCGGATGGATTCGAGTTCCGTGGAGGTGGATTTACCGGAGCCCCGGAAGGGGATTACAGCGATTTTTTCGAAAGTCTTTTCGGCGGCAGGAGCCATGGTGCAGCCGGAGGGAGGACTTCATTTAAAATAAAGGGTGAGGATCAGCATGCCAGAATTGTTATCAGCCTGGCTGACGCTTACCATGGTACACGGAAGACCCTTACCCTGTCGCGGGGCGGCGGACAGACACGTAACCTTGAGGTGACCATCCCAAAGGGTGTTATCGAGGGACAGCGTATCCGGCTTGAAGGTCAGGGGATGGAAGGGTACGGTGGTGCGCCGGCCGGGGATCTTTTTCTTGAAATTGCCTTTGCCGAAGATCCCATTTTTAGAGCCGAAAAACGCGATATCCACATGGAACTCCCCGTTACGCCATGGGAGGCAGCCCTCGGGGCGTCCATCACTGTTCCAACCCTTGGAGGCAAGGTCCAATTGAAAATTCCTGCCGGTTCCCAGGGAGGAAATAAACTGCGTCTGAAAGGTAAGGGACTTTCCACGGCCAGGCGAAAAGGGGATCAGATCGTGACCCTTCGTATAGTTGTTCCCGAGCCGAAGACGGAAGAGCAGAAAGAACTGTATCGCAGGATGGCGGAAACCATGCCCGTTAATCCGCGCAAAAAACTGGGAGTTTGAGATGACGGAAAAAGGCACTTCCATTACCTGTACTGTTCTTGATGAAGACAGTCGCTACAGCTTTGGCGACCTCTGCCGTCTCTGTGGTGTTACCGCGGAAATGATTCTTGATATGATTGACGAAGGATTGCTCAGTCCCGGTGGCAGGACACCGGCTGAATGGTCTTTTACGGCTGTTGAGATAAAGCGGGTACAGACAACGGTGCGCCTCCAGCGTGACCTTCGGGTGAACCTGCCCGGTTGTGCCCTGGCCCTTCAGCTTTTGGAAGAGCTCGAAGAGTTGCGAAGGCTGTACCGATTGCGCTGAGCAATAGACCCGAATCCGTCAGTGTTTGTCTGATCTACCCTTTTTGCTTTAATCTATCAACCAGCCTTTCCAGCTTGGCTTCACGATCAGCCCCGTACTGCCTGATCGTGATGTCATCATCGGCACTGGATGTCCCTATGGGGATTCATTCCACTTTCAGTTGGTCGTATACGCCAGCAGCTGCAAAACCGAGCTGAAGCAAGGGGAGAACACGCGGGGATCAGTACGCCTGGCAGCCGCCTGTTGAGCCCTGATTGCCAACGCCATCACAGGCAAAATGCGGTGGTCTTACCTTTTTGGTCGGGATGATGAAAAAACTGCACGCTTCTTTTACTTCAACCGCGCCGATGTCCGCGCGCTTTCCCTGTGGAAGGATCCGGCTACACAAACCGTCAATCATGCCCCGCATTTAATGATAAAATGTCACAACCGGCTCCTTTAATATAAGGTCTAAGGCATCTCTTGCCGTTTTTGCAATGACAGGAAATATCTTTTCCAGCTTTGATATCTGCCTTAAATTATCACCGGTTCTTAAGATCAGGCGCGCAAAGTCTCCTTCTGCAAAATCCGACCGGGTGACCAGGTTTTCCCAGGGTTCATCATGGGCCCATAAAAAGATCAGCAGGCTGGGTTGAATAAATAAATTGGGTGCGTCAAATCCTTTTTTCAGCATATCAACGGCAAAAGGTCTCAATCCTTTCCTGGCATCCAAAAAGACCTGCTTTAATATTTTGGGCAGGGACGGATTGTATAAGGGGTCATCTGTAAATTCTTTTTCATTGACGAATGCGCCGATAATCGCGGCCAGCAATGCCGGATCGGTCCGGGGTAAAAAATTTTTCCGGATACCTTGCGCGACGAGAAGGGGTGAATCGATTCTCAGCTTTGATGCCCAGAGGCCATCCTCGGTCAGTTTACCGTTTTCGGTAACAAAATTTTCGGCGGCCAGAAGGTCCATGTGATCTAAAAAATCATTCCAGAGATTTTCAAGATCCGGGCCATATTTCCTTCTTGCCCTTTTTCCGCGATTCTTCCCGGATACCGCCTGGTAGGAGGCAAACGATTTTTCAAGAAGCATTTTTACCTGATCCGGGGTATGGGAGAGCAGCAGGTTCAGCACCATGGAAAAATTAATATGTATCTGGCTTTCGATATCAAGGGCTGGCGCGCGGATCAATTTTGCCACGTGGGTTAAATCCATAAATTTTCCGGGCAATATGATGGCGAACCCGATATGATCCATCCCTCTTCTACCGGCCCGGCCAGACATCTGGGAAAACTCGCTGGGGGTTAACGGCATAAATTCAACCCCGTTAAACCGGTCGGAATTTAAAATGACCACGGATCGTGCCGGAAAATTAACACCTGCCGCCACGGTGGAGGTTGCAAACATGGCATCCAGCAACCCCTCGGCCATCAGTGTTTCCACCACTACTTTCCATGCGGGAAGATGACCACTGTGATGGGATGCGGTAGCCGTAAGTTCTAGGGTTTGTCGCTGATTGTGATTTTCAAGATGCGGGTTCCCTGAAACCAGCGCATTGATCTTGTTGAGCAGGGACTTTTTTCTATCCGGATCTCTGGATAATATTTCTGAATTGCAAAGCTTTATTGCGCGGTCACATTCTGCTCTTGATTTTAAAAAAAATATGGCCGGCAGTAAATGGTATCTGTCCAGAATATTTAAAATATCAGAAAATGGGGGTAGTTTTCCGACCGGCGCCATTCTCGGTTTTTTTCTGGTTTTATCAAATCGAAACACTTTTTTATGGAGCATCTGTTTTTTAGCTGAGCCCCGTTTTTCCATCAACGGGAAAAGCGTTCCGGACGGGTGCATAAAAAGGGGGAAAAGGGGAACCGGCCGGTTATGTTCTTCGATGACGTAACATCTTTTCCCCCGGATGGATTCCAGCCATTTTGCAATTTGAAACGGATTTCCAATGGTTGCGGACAGTAAAAGCAACGGAATCCGAACCGGCAGATAGATCATGATCTCTTCCCAGACAACCCCTCTCTCCTCGTCTCCCAGGAAATGGGCTTCATCCAGAATTATCAGGTCGCAGGTTAAATTATCACCGGTATGCATGGCATCGTAAAGCTGGTTTCTTAAAATTTCCGTCGTGCCGATGATAATGGCGGCACCAGGATTCTCTTTGATATCACCGGTGAGGATACCCACATTTTCTTTGCCAAACAGTGTTGAAAACCGGGCATGGATGGAATTGGTCAACGCCTTTAAGGGCGTTGCATACCAGACCTTTCCTTTTTCCTGCATCACTTTTTGAGCGATCTGTTCAGCAATCCAGGTCTTTCCACTGCCCGTGGGAGCGGTGACCAGGCAATCAGACTTATTTATGGCTTCAATCGCCTGAATTTGAAAGGGGTCCGGCTTAAACCTGGTTTTTTCCGGGATTCCTATTTTTTCAAATACCGGTTTTAAAGACGCGTCAGCGCCCGGCTTCATCTGTGTTATGGCCTGGTAATTTCTTGATCTTTTATAGGGTCTTTTTGAACGATAAAATCTTTTTTTCATGGCTGTATTTCGCCCTTTTTAAAATTCGGTCCAACAGCAATATCCATTTTTCGACGTTCCGGCAGTGTGCGGCGATTCCATCCGGGTGGATAACAGCGACGTGGGCCGGGGGGTAGAAACCCTGCAGGCGCAGATACACGTAAACAAATTTTAATCTGGAATCACTTTTTTTTAAAACTGTTTTTTGCCCTCAATCCCTTCTTTAAGAGCGGTTTTACCGGTATTTTCACGATTAAAAACTTATATTTTCAGCCATGTTAGCGGAAATCGCATTTTTTATATACTGTTTTTTAAAAATTAGTATTTACATCCGTTGCCTGAAAATAATTGGCTTTAAAAAAAACCCCCACGCCCAACACAACCTGCACGGCTCAACAAATCTGCGCAGCAACATGACGTGCCGGGTATCGTAGCATCGGGCGACACGACGCTGAATATATCTGAGCGTTGGCCATACGCCACGGCTTTGACCGAAAACAGGAGGTGTTTTGGAGACAGGGAGGGAAAAGGGGACAGACAGATAATCGTTGACACCTAATTTTATCAGCGCCATAAATTAACCTGGCTGAATATCTGAAATAATATCATGCGAGGGACAAAATGCCCCGAATCGCCCGAATGATAAACCCGGACGAGAAAACCGTCTATCACCTGGTCTGCCGGACCGCACTATCGGGATTTCCTTTCCAGGATGCTGAAAAGGATGAATTTATTAAGATACTATCGAAATACAGCCGGATCTATTTTACCGACATGATCGGGTTCTGCGTGATGGGTGATCATTTTCACCTGCTCGTCCGGATGATTCCAGAGCGGTACTTTTCTGATCGGGAGGTCAAAAAGCGGTATCACCGGCTTTATGGAGATAAATCCCCCTTGCCGGTGGATGATAAAGATTCGGATGACGGAAAAAGGAAAGGGTATCCGTTTTTCCGCGAGAAGTGGTCGAGCCTGGGGAAATTCATGCAGGAGATCCAGCAGACCTTTTCCCACCATTACAACCGGCAGCACAACCGCCGCGGAACCTTGTGGGGTGCCCGGTTTAAAAGCGTGATCGTGGAAGACGGTCATACGCTGCTCAACTGCCTGGCCTATATTGACCTAAACCCCGTTCGGGCCGGGATTGCCGCTACCCCCGGGGATTACCGCTGGAATACCCTGGGCACCCATATCCGGACGAAAGGCCGCGCCGGTTTTTTATCCCTCGATTTCGGATTGAAAGAACTCAACAGCCTAAATAATAAAGAAAAAATCGCGTGGTACCGGCGGTTTGTCGGTGAAAAAGCAGCCGGCGTGCCGGGCGACGTATCACCACCCGGCCTGCCCGACCGGTTTACCCGTCGGACGCGCTATTTCAGCGATTCGGGTATTCTCGGATCACGGGAATTCGTCGCCGCTAATTATCAGCGGCACAAACACCTGTTTCAGTCCCGGAACAAAAAAATCCCCAAAAGGATACGGGGGCTTTCCGATATTTATTCGATGAAACGGTTGGCGGAACCCTGACCCTTTCCGTTTTACCGGTGATTCTGGCGCATTCACACCAGGTAAATACTAGGCGGATCTCTCTATCGGCCGGGTGAATCATGACAGGGCCATTGCACGGACGGTGTTAACCGGTTATATAACGGGCACTCATCATATTACGGGCGGCCGGGGCTTTTTTTTAAAAATCATCCATTGCCGGCTGAAAGGACGATTTTATATAACATGCCGAAAAAACAATCGAACAAAACCGCGCCGTCCGAAGCGGCAGTGACCGGAAAATCAGCCCGCACCCCCCGGGTCCCGTTCAATATCGATCGGTTTGTCGATACATTGAAAACGCACTACCACAACTGGGATGCACCGGTGATTACCCTGATCGCCAGTCACGGAGGGAGCCCGTTTGAAATCCTCGTTTCCACCATTCTTTCCCTGCGCACCAAGGACGAAGTCACGGCCAAGGCAGCCAAACGGATATTATCAAAGGCCGACACCCCGGCCAAACTCTGGACGCTTGACGAAAAAGCCATTGAAAAGCTGATCTATCCTGTTGGGTTTTACCCGACCAAGGCCAGGCAATTGCGACGGATCAGCCAGATTTTACTCGAAAAATTCGACGGACGGGTACCGGACCGCATGGACGATCTTCTCGCACTGCCCGGCGTGGGCCGCAAAACAGCCAATCTCGTATTGGCCGAGGGGTTTGGCCAGGCGGCGATCTGCGTAGATACCCACGTACACCGCATCAGCAACCGTATCGGCTATGTTTCCACCCGGACACCGGAAAAAACCGAATTCGCCCTGCGCGACCAACTTCCGCCCCGGCACTGGAATATCTACAACGAATTACTCGTCGCTTTCGGCCAGGTGCTCTGCCGCCCCATTTCTCCCTGGTGCAGCCGGTGCCCGGTGGCGGACATGTGCCCTCAAATCGACGTTAAAAAAACCCGCTAACGTCTCCCTGCGCGAAAATATTGACAAAAACCGGCACGGGGTATCCTTTCCCCTGGCCCTCTGAATCCCGGCCCCCTACTGCATCGGTTTTTTAATCAAGTTCGTCAACCGCTCGAGATCCATCGGTTTTTCCACCACGCCGATGGCCCCCATGGCCAGGGCCTCTTTTTCCTTTTCCGGTGTGGCGTAGGCCGTTTGCAGAATTATCCGCAGGTCGGGACGCGTTTCCCGGATTATTTTAATGGCCTGTAATCCATCGATTCCCGGAAGCATGAAATCGATGATGATGACATCAAACGGCTCCTGTTCAATCAAAGCAAAAGCCGCATCAGCCGTCTGGGCCGACGCCACCGTCATCCCGCGCATCTTCATCCGCTCGGCCAGGATCTCAAGCAGGTCTTCATCATCATCGACGATCAGTATTTTTTCCGCCATGCCGCTTTCCGTTCATCTCTGTTGCACGGATAATTCCAGGGGTAACCGAATCGACACGGTACCCCGGTCCGGGTCGATTGCCAGGTTGGCGTGTAATATTTCGGATAATTTTTTCCGGGTCTGTTCCACCCGGATATCCGCCGGCCCGTTGATGGCGCCGGATCGTCCGAAAATAATTCTGGCGCCCGTTGTCGTTGATTCAATGACAATCTCAACCGTATCGGCAGACCCGTCCGTATGAATCGCCCGGTCGATGCAGATCCAGATCAGCTGCTGGAGAGCAAACGGATCGGTTTTTATCGTTACCGGTGTTTCGGGCGGTGTGATGGAGAGCGAGACTGATTTAAGGTCGGCCTTGCGGGCCGCCAGAAAGCAGACGGTTTCAACCATCCGGGACAGATCAACCGTGTCAATCGGATGATCCATACTGTGACCCACCTGGTTCAACCGCTTGACCATTTTGTCAGCCCGTCGTACCTGGTGCTGAATCTTGCCGGCAATTCGGCCTATTTTATCCGGATCAAGCGGATGGCCGCTGGTGGCCATCTGGGCGAGGTCTTCCAGCAGCCCCGCGTTTTCATTGATAATCGCCAGCACATTTTTTATATCGTGAGAAAACAGGGTGGTCATCTCACCCAGAAAACGAATATCTGTTTTGCCCGAATCCTCACCCGAATCACCCGCAGGATCGATCATTTATCCATCTCCTCTACTGTCTGCGCCGTCACCTTTCCCCTCTTTTGTTTCCATATGAACCGGCAGGTCGATGATAAAACGGGCGCCCTGGTTCTTTGCACTTTCAACCCGGATATGCCCGCCGATCCGGTTCACCAGCCCGTAGGTGACAGACAAGCCCAAACCGGTCCCGCCCGTCTTGCTGGCGGCCGAGAAAAACGGCTCGAAAACCCGCTTTAAGTCTTCTTCGGCAAGCCCCTGGCCCGTATCCGTGAGGGTAATTGAGAAACGGCCGTTGGCCGGGGGGGTTACGGTGATATCAAGCTGCCCGCCGTCTTCCATGGCAGCAAAGGCATTGTTGATGATGTTTAAAAAAATCTGCTGGAGACTGTTTCGGTCGCTTTCGATCTGAGGAAAGTTTTCCGGTACATCGATTTTCACGTCGATACCTAAATGTTCGGCTTCTTTTTGCATGAAAGCGACCAGATCGTAGATCAGTTTGCCAAGGTCGAGCCGTTCCGGCCGAATATCCTCGTACCGGCCGAAATTGATCAGCCGCCGGGTAATATTTCCCACCCGCCGGGTCGACGTGATGATATCATCGGCCAGGCCAACCATCTTTTCATGAAACGGGTCCGTTGGGTTCTGGACGAGCAGATCCCTGATCAGTCCGATTTTCTCGTTGATGATGGCCATCGGGTTGTTCACCTCGTGCCCGACGCCGGCGGACAGCCGCCCCAGAGATGCCATCTTGTTGGCGTACTCCACCTTGTGCAGCTCCATGATCCGTTTCTGGTCCGCCGCGTGAATCCGGTTGACCAGGTAGGTGGCCATGCCCAGCACCATCAACAGGATGGCGGCCACGCTGATACCCAGGAAAAAGAAAAATTTGATTTTGAGCTGTCTCCAGCCTTTCATCTGTTCTTCTCTGTTACTGACCGTCATGACCATTAAAGAGGTATTGGGAATACCGGCAACGCCGACAATCAGCCGCGTTCCGTTTTTATCTTTGGCACTGAAAACCCGTGGATGCGTGGAAAAAGCAGGCACATCCAAGGGTATCCGGCCGGAAGGCGGACCGTAATACCGGGAGTGGGTTTGCAGAAAGCCGGCCTTATTGATGATGAACGTGTCCCCTTTCCGGCTGACATCCAGCGAGGTAATCAGATCTTCAAATGGCTTGATGTCCACCGTTGCCCGGATAATATAATATTGTTCCGGGGAAGGGTGGCTGCGTATCGCCATGACCAGGTGCCGGCCAGAGAGGCCCTCTCCGGCCAGATCCCCGATATAAAAGCCCCGCTCAACCACCTGGTTAAAACACGGTGATTTGCAAAAGTTGCGCTGTCCGGGGGGGTGGGGACCCGCATAAGAAAGAAGTGCACCGTCGGCACTGACCACGCTCAGGTCAACAAATCCCCCCACACCCGTCTGGAGGTTTTTCAATATCCCGGACAAACGATCCTTTTCAAGTAATTCCGGGAGAGAATTATCCTGTAAAACAAACGCCAATACCGACCGACGCTCGGATAAAAAGAAAGAAACCGCCCGCCATATTCCGGAAATCATCTGGTGAGTCTGGACCATTGCCGTAGTGCGAATATTTTCACGGGTCATGCGGTAATTCACCACACTCAGAACAAACAGCGGTGCCAGGGCGACAATCGTCGTCAGGATGACGGTTCGCCACCACTTCCTCCGGAAACTGAAGAGGCTCTGGTGAGATCCGGCAGTCACATCTTGATAATTCCAGAACTTTGGCCGCAGTGCGTCAATGATCGACATCATGATAAATCCATATTGGAAATCTGCCGGGTGTCGTAAGGGTAAGTCATGGCATTTTCGGCCCGGACGCCTGTTCGAGGGCCTGGATTTTCCGGTGGGCCTGATGAATCATTTTGTTTAATTCCTCGATCTCCACGGGTTTTTGCAGATACGCAAACGCGCCCATGTTCAGGCAGGTTTCCCTGTCTGCATCCGACCCGTGCCCGGTCAAGACAACCACTTCGATTTCCGACCAGGTGCGTTTTACTTTTTTTAACAATTCCATTCCGCTGATATCAGGCATTTTCAGGTCAATCACCATCACCTCGGGGGGATCCCTTTCGATCAGAGAAAGGGCTTCCCGGCCATTGGGAGCCACGGCCGCACCGACATCCCGAATCATTAATCGTTCGGAAAGGGTTTGGGCAAATTCACGCTCATCATCAACCAGCAGGACCCTTGATGGTGACCCAAAATCGTGCTTCCGATAAACCTGGGACTTGTGAAAATTCTTTCCCGCCTCAACAGCCACCGACTTCACACCGTCTATCTTTTCGACCGTCGCCCTTAATTCATCTTCCAATTGTTTGATCATCAATACATGCCGGTTGATAACCAGGGTGACGTCTCCGCTAGTAGCCGATACGTCCACGTGATGGCCCTCCCCGAACAGGGCGGTTTCAACCCGCGCCGCCAGCCGGAAGTCTTCAACCGCCTGTCTTGATTCCGGTGACGGTTGAAAAAGTGGCTGGGCCGCATGTTGCATAATGGTTTTGGCCGCTTCGGATGGCGATTGCCTGTCCATGTAAATGGCCGTGTCAAAAAAAGACGGGTCAATGGGATCTTTACTGCCAGTGAGCGTGTGCGTCCATGCCGCGCGATGCCTGTCGTCCCTGTTGATAATGACCGCGGCCTCTTTTTCCGGAATGGCATACTTTTCAACGGCCGCCCGGGTTTTATACGAGATATCGGCAACCAGGCACGTTCTGAATGTGTGTGATACCGCTTTGGGAATCAATAATCCGGTATACCCCGGGATCACCAGGGAATCGCCGGTAAGCCTGTTTGAAAGGACCTGTTTCATGTGAGCAATCGCGATTTCCTTTTCCATCGTAAACTTATTGAATACCGATGTACTGTCGGAAAACGCTTTCCAGATTTGGCTTTCAGGCTTACCCGACAGCCGGGCCGCCTCGCCAACCACCGCTGCATCATCCAAAAGCGTTAACCCGGTGGCCGCCACAAGGGCTTTTGCAACTTCATCTTCCAGGCAAAATCTGCCACCTGACAATACGATGATTGCCATATTTCATATCTCCGCAGACAGCGCGACGCTGTTAAGGCGCGTTGAAAAACAACGATAGACCCCGCCGGAAAAATGATGTATTTTCTTCAGTATCCACAATCGCTGTCTTTTCTTCTTGAATATATCTTGATGTGTTCTTATATATTCCGAGTGTATGGGTGTTTATTTTTAAATTTTACGGGATGATAAGTCAAGAAATAACGGGTATGGCAAAATGAAAAATATACCGGAAAAAGCGCGCCTCCTGGAAAAATTGAAAGCCGGCCATTTTAATGTGCCTGATTTTATCTACGTGCCCCCTGAGGATTTTAAAAAAGAGCGCTTTACCGCCTTAAAGGAATTTCTTGAAAAACATCGTGAGAGCTTTAAAGTCATCGCCCGCAGCGCGCACCCGAAAGAAGAGTTTTATAAGGGAGGAACGTTTACATCACTTTCAACATATGCCGACATTGGCGGGGTTATCTTTGCCCGCAAAAAGATGATCAAATCCATGAACACCTCCTGTCGCTTGTCGGTGTTGAGACAGCAGCGGTTTTCCGGGGCGCCGGATATTGATCCCGACCAGATGGGGGTGATCGTCATGCCGTTTATCGAGGGCACCTCGGTGATGGCTAAAAAGATCCAGGATCGATGGGAGTTCGGGTTTTGCCGAAACCGGACCAGCCGGGTTCAAAACGAACCCTATATCACCACGACCCCGGGCAACCGGCACCTGATCAGCATATCGGCGGATATCCAGAAAAAGCTCGGCTTCCGTTGTGAGATTGAATATATCATTTCCAGGGATAACCAGATTTTCGTGGTCCAGGCCAAAGACATTTCCGGCATAGAACTTCTCGAAGAAAAGGAAACCGAACGGGCCATCAAGATGGATGGTATCCGCCGGGTCCGGGTCCGGCGCAGTTATCGCGAACGCCCGGTCTATTTGATGGATATGCAGGCCTTTTATATGCGGATCATCGGTTTTTGTGAAGATATCGTGCTGAGCGGTGGGGAACCGTCCTGTAATATTGAAGATATCATTGAGGAGGTTCACTCTTTCGAAACGGATCTGGTTGAATTTTCGCTCATGCACCAGCGCTTCGGTGTCATCGGGCTGTGCATGAAACCACCCGAATTTCTTTACCAGGTTGTTAATCACTACCTTGACGACACGCCGAAACGCCAGCAGCGGCTCTCTGACGCGCTCAATAAAAACCTCTATGCCATCGATTATTTCCTGGCGGAAGCCGACACCCTGATCACCAAGGATCAGATTCATTTAAGCCTTTGCGGCCATGATGCCTATGGCGTTGATACGGTTAGAAACCCCCTCTGGTCGGTTTACTGGCATATTGAGCGGGATAAAGATGTATTGAATAAATTTAATACGCTGGGTTTTACAACCGGTGATACCATCGGTATTGACATTGAGGCCGATAACAAACCCCTGGTGTACCGGTTGTAGGGAGTTTACATCTGCGTATCGTTCTGATTTTCCATAGTCGACCCGCCCGGTAACCCGAACGCCGCCTGCAATGAGCAAACGCGATCATCCCGTTGTGGTCGGTTCGATATGTGTACACCCCGAGGTCGGGGAACCGCTGAACGAGGCATCGCTGATGCGCTGCCAGCCTGGGTCTGCATGCATGTTGCAATTCAATGAAGTACACTGCCCGGCGATGACATCGCAGCATTTCTGTGTGAATCGTTTGAGATGATTTTTATACGCGGTGATGGTTCCATCCGTTCGCTCTCGCAATGTAACATGTTAAAAGTATACGTTTATCGTGCATTCAGTCAAAAATTTTCAACCCGTAAAGAGAGATCGTTGGATATACCGTCTTTTTTTTGGGATTCCATTGTGTTGGTCTAACAGGCCCGCTTCAATCGTCCTGACAAACGGGGACGCTTGTTGCTTTACCCGTTTTCCATACCGGCTTCGCGTTTTTGCCCGCGTAAAAAACAGCTCTTCTTTGGCCCGGGTGATGGCCACATAAAAAAGCCGGCGCTCCTCGCCGACATCACCTGCTTCATCTTCTGATCGATGAAATGGTATCAGGCCATCCTCGCAGCCGGCGATAAAAACAACGGGAAACTCCAGCCCCTTGGCGGCATGCATGGACATTAGAGAAACCGTTCGGGCCTTTTCACAATATGCGTCCGTATCGGTTTCAAGGGCCAGCCCGGAAAGAAACGCCGCGGTCTGATCGCCGTAGGCCTTTGCTTTTTGTACCAGTTCGGATATTGCCCTGCCCTGGTCCGGTTCGTCTTTACCTGGGGCGGAAAGATTAAATTTTTCGATCAGGAGGGTCAGTTTCCGGTGCACATCAAGCCCTTCCAGTTCGGATTGCAGGGTTTTCAATTGACGGATCATTTGATCCAGTCGCCGCTGACGGGCACGGGACATTGTTGAAATAGCCTGGATCCTGGCCTGGTTTAAGGCCTGCCAGGGGGTGAATTTTCTCGTGAGTCCCCATTTTTTAAATATTTTCAATGTTTCCACCGTGGGCGCATCGGTGAACAGGCTTCGCACCGTTTCAACATCTCCGTATAAGGGCCGGCCCTCTGTAATCGTCAGCAGGGAGACCAGTTGTCTTACCTTATCGAAAAGATATCGGCGCTGAACGACCTGATACGGAATACCCGTTTTCTGAAAAACATCAGCCAGGATGTCGCCCTGAAGACGGGTTCGGTATAAAACCGCAATATCCTCAAATCCATACCCTCCGGCTTCCGTATTATTTTCCATTCGCCCCAGATCCAGGTCGTGATACCCGCGGCCACCGATCAGATGAACGATCCGCCTGCCGATGGTCGCCGCCTCATCCCGCTCGGTGCGGCAGGTATGGATTTCCACCCGGCGAATCCCCTCCCGTCCAGAGTAAACCCGTCGGGCGTTGTGATCCGCATCGGGTTGCTCCGGCCGTATTACCTGCGCGGAAAGCTTTAAAATGGTCTCCACCGACCGGTAATTCCGGTTCAGGCAAACCCGTGTGGCCCCGGGGAAATCCTGAATAAACCGTTCAAAAAACCGGACATCCGATCCCCTGAATCCATAAATCGACTGATCCGGATCGCCGATGACACATAACCCGGTGCCATTTTCGGGAACCAGCGCCCGAACCAGCCGGTACTGACCTTCGTTGATATCCTGATATTCATCTACAAAGACATACTTGAACCGCGGCGGTCCATGCGTTTGTGTGCCGGACGGGGGGGCCAGGTTTTCAACCACTTTAAAAATCAGGTCTTCGAAATCACACACCTCCAGTATTTTCATTATTTTCTGGTAGGCGCGGTAAACGGCTGAAACCCACTGATCAATCTCTTCGCCCTGGCCGGTAACCATGTCATCGACGCCCGTAATTTTTTGTTTGGCGGTCATGATCATCTGGTCTACCACGTGCGGCTTTAAAGGGGGGGTTCCCTTTTTATCCGATACGATCTGGATCGCATCCTTGATTAACAGCCGGCGACTGTTTTCATCGATTACCCGTGGCAGGGTTCCGGGTGATTGTTGTTTCAACAGATCGAGACAAAGGGCGTGAAACGTTGCGACCATCGGCAGGTTTTCCGGAAAAGTCAATTGACTTTTGAGACGCGTACGCATCTCTTCGGCAGCCTTGTTGGTAAAAGTCACGGCCAGGATCCGGTGGGGATTCACCTTTTTTTCCTGTATCAGACGGGCCATCCGGCGTGTGACCGTCATCGTTTTTCCGGTACCCGGCCCGGCGGATATCACCAGGGGCGTATCTCCATGTTCAACCGCCTGACGCTGGGCCGGATTCAAACCGGGATTCGCAACCGCCCGATCTTTTCTTTCGCCGATCTTGCCGCTTTTTTCGGCCCGGTCTTTTTTTTCAGTGGAAAAACCAACCCATTTTCTTTTCAATTCTATATTTATGGTATCTTCACCGTCAAAAAGCGCTTTTTGGCCGGACAGCCGTCGCTGCTCATTGTCATCAAAAAATTGAATAGTGCCGAATTCCCCATCATAGCCCCCGATCACTTTTATCTCTTTTTTCCTCATCCGCCGGATGGCTTCTCCCAACAGCGGCAGGCTCTTGTTTTTTTTGATTTCTTCTATGGGCAGATGAAGAAGAATCGAAAATTCATCTCCCAGCGCGGAAATTGTCTGGTGGTAGGCCTTTTGAACTTTTTTTGAATTCACCCCGACAGATAAAATACGCGATAAAATCTCGGCAAGCGAAACGATGCTGCGATACGGGTGTGTATTGCCGGGGCGCTGACCATCCGTACGATCGGCCAGTTCTTCCACCCGGTAAAGCACACCGACAGTCAGCTGTTTTCCGCATACCGGACATATTCCCTTGTTTGCCATGGTTTCGGCGGGTGTACATCGTACCCGGCATTTTCGATGCCCGTCCAGATGATACTTCCCTTCTTCGGGAAAAAACTCCAGGGTCCCCTTAAATTGATCCGGATTACCGCTTTTAATGGCCGACAGGATGGCATCATAGGCCCGCTCGGTGTCAAATACATTGGCTTCACGACCCAGCTTCATCGGTGAGTGGGCATCTGAATTGGAAATCAGCGTCATCCGGTCCAGGTTGGATACCCGCCAGTTCATGGCCGGATCAGACGACAGCCCGGTTTCCACCGCATATATATACTCGCTCAAATCCTCGAAACATTCCTCAACGGAATCAAATCCGGATTTAGACCCGAGCAATGAGAACCAGGGCGTCCAGATATGGGCGGGAACAAACATCGCCGTTTCGGATGTTTCCAGCAGTATCTCCAGCATATCCCGTGCATCCAGCCCGAGAATGGGACGACCGTCGGAATTGATATTTCCGATCCGATCCAGTTTATCGCTGAATCGGTCCGCCGTGTCGAAATCCGGCACAAAAATCAGATTATGATTTTTACGTGTTTTTCCCGCTTTTTTATAAATATTACTGATCTCTGAAGAGAGTATAAACCGAACCTCCCGGCAACAGGAAGCGGGGACCTGCTGATCGCATTCTTGTTCGATCTCTTTTTTAAGACGATACAGCCCGGATTCCGACAGAATTAATTTCTCTCTTATTTCGGCTCTCCAGCCCGGATGGGTAAAATCGCCGGTGCCGACGACCGCAATCCCTTTTTTCCGGGCGGCGATATAGAGGTTTTCAAGATCCAGGTTTTTGGCGGTGGCGATGGAAAATTTAGAATGAACATGAAGATCTGCGATGAATTTCATCTGGCTCAGACTGCCTGTATGGTTTATATTTTCCTGTGCGTTTCAGCCGGTTTCGGGTAAAACGTTATCATCTCAATATATTGATATAAGGCTTCTTGAAAATCGGTTCAGGGAAAGAGAATTTTCTTGTTATTTATTACCAAAGACGCTATATATATGCAATTTTTTTAATTTTATCTACAATATATTGATATTTGTGAGCATTATGGGTTTATTGTCAGCATCTGTTTCGATTGTCCGGTATACCGTTAACGGCAATATAAAAGCACCGATTATGGATTCTATTGCCGAAGGGCTCCATCGCCACCGCATAAAGGAAATTGACAACCATCCGCAGGATAAGATTGTTGGCTGGACGGCCTATAAAAATCCGTACGTCGCCGATTTTTCAGGGTCTTCTTTCAGCTATGATCCATACATCCTTTTTTCCATGCGAATTGATAAAAAATCCATTCCTTCAAAAATCGTCAAAAAACAGTTTCTGGCCGAAGTCAGCCGCAGGCTTTCGGATGGGAGCCGCCAATATATCTCGCGCAATGAAAAGGCCGACATTAAAAACCAGATTGTTGAATCTCTGAATATTAAAATCCCGGCGACGCCCAACATCCATGATATTGTCTGGCTTCCCGAGGCATCTCTTCTTTATTTTTTTTCGACGTTAAAATCGGCCAACGAAGAATTGGAATCTCTTTTTCTGAAATCATTTGATGTCTCCTTAATCCGCTTGTTTCCTTATACCCAGGCCTATTTCAAGGCGGGGTTATCCGAAAGCGATCTGGATAAACTAAGCCGCCTGACACCCGGCCATTTTGCAACGACTTAATGTTTTTATAGAAAGATACGTTTAATGCTTGATGTCAGTGTAACCTATAATCGTTTTAAATTTCTCGGCCATGAATACTTAACCTGGATCTGGTATTCTATTGAAACCGGAACATACCGAAATTTTTTTGATACCAGAGATAACATTCTCATCACGGTCGGTAACCGGATCGTTCTGGAAAACCGGCTTTCAAAGGAAATAGAGACCGTCACCATCAAGGGAGACAGCGCCGATCTGAAAGAAGGAATGGTGGCACTGAAAAAGGGTGCGCTGGTTTCAGAAATAAGTATCAAAATTGAAAAAGACGGCCAGCCGTGGACGCTATCCCTTAAGGGTGAAAGTTTAAGTATCGCCAATCTTAAAACGCCTCCTGCGGGACAAGTTCAGGATCCGGAGGATGTCGATGGCGCGGTACTTGAAAAAATATATCTTTTTGAGGCGGTCATGAAAATACTGGACACCCTCTATCTTTCCTTTATTAAACAAAGAACCGGAGATGACTGGAACCGAAAAATCAAAGGTAAGATCAGGCAGTGGGTCAAAAAGAATTGATCTTTCAATATTATCAAAAGTTGTCAGTATGGGAGATAATAAATTCACAGTTATAAACATAAAGATATTTTATATTCATATATAAAGATGGCCGCACACGTTGCAAACAACGATATCAACTTATCTACTGCATAATAATTAATATTTAATCAAGTAGTTATAAAATTATAAACATATTGACAATATCTGTTTATATTACTTTAACTATAATATCATATTAAAGAGGTATCCAATGAAGTTTACAATTTGTCGGGATGATATCTTATCTGTCATGGCGAATATTCAGGGACTGACCGGTCGCAAAAGTTCCATGGCGATCACATCTTCGGTCTTAATCCAGGTTACATCCGGCCAGATTAAAATCAGCGCAACGGATCTGGAAACAGGCTTTGAAGGCGTGTATCCAGCCCAGGTTCAATCAGAAGGAACACTCACGCTGAATTCAAGAAAATTATTTGAAATTATTCGGGATTTTCCAAACGATAATATAAATTTTGAGCAAACAGCCAACCGGTGGGTGGATATCGGTGATGTCAATGTAAAGTACCACATGTCCGGACTGGACCCGGAAACGTTTCCGAAAAATCCCGTGTTTGATGATATTAATCTGTTTAATATCGATTCTGCACAAATGAAAAAAATGATCGATCGCACGGTGGGTATTATTGGTTCTTCAGAAGACAAAAGACCGCATGTGATCGGTGTCTATCTGCATTCGGTTGAAGCGCATGACCGAAATAAACTCAGAATGGTCTCCACTGATATCGGGAGGCTGGCCCTGGTGGATTATGAATATGGAAAAGATATTAATGTTCCGATCCCGAATGGCATATTAATTCCGAAAAAGGGATTAATGGAAGTCTCTAAGTTTCTGACGAATGAAGGTATTGTGAATATCGGCGTGATCAATAATGATCTGATTATCAAAAAAGAAAACGAATCGTTTTTTATCAGGCTGCTGGAGGGTAATTTTCCGAATTATGAAAAAGCCATTAAGAAGGATTCTCAATTCGATATTATCTTAGAAAAAAAACCTTTCTTGATGATGCTGAAAAGAATGTCTATTCTGGCGGAGGATAAATACCCGGCAGTGGTGTTAGCCTTTGAAAAAGGAAATTTAAATATAAGCTCGACAAGTACGGAACTGGGTGATTCAAAAGAGGATATGCAGGTAGAGTACGATCGTGAACCGATGAAAGTTACATACAATCCCCGATATATAATAGAAATGTTGAATATGATAGAAGGGGAGCAGGTAATAATCAATATCCGCGGTGAAGAGTATCCCTGTCTGATAGAAGAAGAGAAAGATAAAAGCTATATCGGGGCTATCATGGCCATGCAAATATAGGGGAAATATAATAAAAATGAATGATAAATATGATGCCAGCAGTATTGATGTATTAGAGGGACTGGAACCGGTTCGACTCCGACCGGCCATGTATATTGGAAATGTGGATGTGGAAGGGTTGCATCATCTGGTCTATGAAGTGGTGGACAACAGCATCGATGAGGCCATGGCAGGTCATTGCGACCACATTAAAGTGAAGATTCATACCGACAACAGTATCAGTGTTGAAGATAATGGACGCGGTATTCCGATAGGTATTCATAAAACAGAAAAAATTCCCGCCGTTGAAGTGGTGCTGACCAAACTTCACGCCGGTGGAAAATTTGATAATGACTCTTATAAGGTTTCCGGCGGTCTTCACGGCGTGGGCGTTTCTGTGGTCAACGCGCTGTCTGCAAAGCTGACGGTTGAAGTCTATAAGGATGGTCATATTTATCAGCAATTTTATGAAAAAGGAAAAAAAGTCAGTGAGCTGAAGAAAATCGGAAAAACCAGGAAAAAGGGAACAAAGATCATTTTTCTACCCGACCCGGAAATTTTTACCACCACCGTATATAAACATGAAATTCTATTGCGTCGTCTCCGCGAGCTGGCGTTCTTGAACAAGGGCATCCGCATCGAACTGACCGATGAAAGAACCGACCGGAATGACAATTTTTTATACAAGGGAGGAATTGTTTCTTTTGTTAAATATTTAAACCGTCGTTATACGGGGATACATAAAGAGATTTTTATGGAGGGAGAGAAAAACAACGTTCAGATCGAAGTGGCCATGCAGTATAATGATACGTTTAAAGAAAAGATTTTTTCTTTTGCAAATAATATCAATACGGTAGAAGGTGGATTTCATTTAATCGGATTCAAGGCGGCCTTGACCCGGACGCTGAATCAATATGCTGCCAACGGTAATCTACCTAAAAATATGAAAATGAAAATTACCGGTGATGATGTTCGGGAAGGGTTGACGGCGGTCATCAGTATCCGAATTATGAATCCTCAATTTGAGGGTCAGACCAAAACAAAACTCGGTAACAGCGAAGTAAAAGGACTGGTGGAATCGCTGGTAAACGAAAAACTGGGTATATTTCTGGAAGAAAATCCGGCGGTCGGCAAAAAGATCATCTCCAAGTCGGTGGATGCGGCCAGGGCAAGAGACGCGGCCAGGCGCGCCCGGGACATGGCCAGAAGCAAAGGGGCGCTGGTCGATGCGACCCTGCCCGGAAAACTGGCCGAATGCCAGTTGTCGGATCCGAGCCTGAGAGAGCTGTATCTGGTGGAGGGAGATTCGGCCGGCGGCAGTGCCAAACAGGGAAGAGACCGGAAATTCCAAGCGATTTTACCATTGAGAGGAAAAATCTTAAATGTCGAAAAAGCGCGATTTGATCGAATACTAAAGAGCGAGGAGATAAAAAATATTATCACCGCCCTGGGAACAGGCGTGGGAACGGAAGAATACGATATTGAG
Organism: Deltaproteobacteria bacterium; assembly: GCA_003973265.1. GTDB lineage: Bacteria > Desulfobacterota > Desulfobacteria > Desulfobacterales > QNYZ01 > QNYZ01. The sequence goes on from QNYZ01000042.1 coordinate 70,314, forward strand.
AAAATTCGATATCAAAAAGTAATCATCATGACGGATGCGGACGTGGACGGATCCCACATCCGGACCCTTCTACTCACTTTTTTCTTTAGACAGATGCCTGAAATTATAGAAAAAGGATATCTTTATATTGCCCAGCCGCCGCTATACAAAGTAGGAAAGGGAAAAAAGGAATTGTATTTAAAAAACGATACGGGCTTTAAAGATTATCTTCTCAAGCGGATCTGCGAAAAAAAGAATCTGAAGGTTGGAAAAAATGGAACGGTTCTTTCAAATCACAAGCTTTATCTGTTTATCGGGGACCTGTCCGACTACATGAACAGTATCAACCAGATGAGAAACAGAGGGATTGCCAGAGACCTGGTGGAACGGTTGATCGAAGCGGGTGTGAATAATAAAAAATTCCTTGAAAATAAGGAAAAGATGGACGAACTGTGCGAACGATTGACAGAAAAAGGGTATATTGTAGATCCACCTGTTTACAATGACGAGCGACGTGTCTATGAAATAATGGTAACCCCCTCGCAGGCGATAAGAGAAAAAGCACTGCTATCACAGGAAACCATTGTTCCGGAACTAACAATTAAGGTAGGAAAGTCATTTGTTTATTCAGCGGATTATCAAAAATGTTTCATGATTTCCAAACGGATATCTCAAAATGATATTCCACCATTTGGTGTTTTTTCGCCTGGAAAGGAAGAAGATGTCATCGAGTTAGACGATAAAGAACAATTGTTGCAATATCTTATTGAAGAGGGAAAAAAAGGGGTTGCCGTCCAGCGGTACAAAGGCCTGGGCGAGATGAATCCTCACCAGTTATGGAATACAACCATGAATCCCGAAAAAAGGACACTTTTAAAGGTGAGGGTTGAAGATGCAGTTGACAGCGATGAGATATTTACCGTCTTGATGGGTGAAGAGGTGGAACCCCGGCGGGAATTTATTCAAAGCAATGCACTGGAAGTAAGTACGCTGGATATATAAAAGGCGAGCTATGGAAAAAACAGCGCGGGCTCCACGGTCGCAGGATTAATATCATCGGGATTTATTGGCAGGCGGCCCCCGAAGACCGGAATCAGAGACAGAAATCAGAACGGAAAATCGGATATGGATCGAAAATTAACGTCGCTATTCAAATCGCAATATCAAATTTAATGTGCGCGTGATGTTTATAATTTATTATTTCCGTATCGCTATGTTTCCAGTCAAAAATGGAAGTAAAATGATGTGTGGTTAGGGCTGGAAGATCAAACGGCTTGTTTTTCAACTGTTTTTTCAGCCCATCCACATGGTTTAAATAAATATGCGTATCCCCAAGGAAGCCGATTAATTTACCCTCTTTCAATCCGGATTCTTTTGCCAACAGGTGGAGCAGCAACCCGTAACTGGCAATATTAAAAGGAAGTCCCAGGGCCGTATCCACGGATCGTTGATTCCATAACACGCTTAATTTACCGGCAACCACAATAATCTGAAAACCATAATGGCAGGGAGGGAGCGCCATCTGCTTGAGGTGCATGGGATTCCAGGCCGACACAAGCATCCGTCTGTCTGTTGGGTTGGTCTTCAGGGTGTGGATCACTTTTTTCAACTGGTCAACGCCTTCCGTCGCAGGGGGCGTATTGTAAGAAACATAGCGGGCACCGAAATTTCTCCATTGAAAACCATAAATAGGCCCCAGATCCCTTTCTTCCAGCATTCTTTTTTTTGTTTCATCATCATGATCGTAGCGTACTTTATCAGGAGAACACCACTCATCCCAGATATGGTTATTTCTTTTCTGAAGCCATTTTTTATCCGTAAAACCCCCGATAAAAAATTCCAGCTCACTGGCGACCAGCGGAAACGGAACACGCTTGGTTGTCAGGAGCGGAAAGCCTTCAGCCATGTCATGTTCAAACATGACTCCGGGTATGGCAATCGCATCAATTCCGGTTCTGTTATTTTTTTTTACCCCTTCAGCGAATACTTTTTTTACTATTTCAAGATACGCTTTCATAGGATGCCCTGAATTGTCATGAGAACGATATATTTTATAATTTATACGAAAGGTGTGATTGTTTCGGTATTTTTCAGCGGTGCCGTTTGTTAAAAAGCAATCATTTAGTATCAAATAAAAAAGACTTTAACAACGGATTTTCCCGGGCTGTGAAATCAGCCGCCGGAGTGTTGATTGCTGCCGGTCTCCGATATTTGTTTATCGAAAAATCCGAACAGATATTGAAATCTGTTTAAAAAAATGATAATGAAAAAGCCGAAATAAAACCCAAAAAATACAAGCAGGTGGCGGCGGATGATGAAGGAAATCGTATTCAGTTCCTGGGAAGGCAAAGTTGTCGACAATCGGGGAAAAGAACCGGGTACCTTTGAACCGGTTCATCACGTGGATATTCCCGAATACTTCAAAGCCGATCTAAAGATCCGGGCGTTGATCGGGTGGTATGGTATCGTTGTGCGTGATGAAAAAGTCAACGTGGTTGATTTATGCCGGTCGTATATGACAGCCGTGCATCAGCATTCCTGCGGCAAATGTATCCCCTGCCGCCGGGGAACCGGCATTATTTCCCAAATCCTGACGAATATTTGCAGCGGCCGGGGTAAACCGGAAGATCTGGAACAATTAAAGTTTCTTGCCGAGACTGTCAGCGCCACATCAAAATGCGATATCGGTCAATCCGGCCCCTTGCCGCTTTTGGACGCCATCGCGCATTTTAAAGCTGATTTTGAAGAAGCGATCTCCTCCGGTCAGCCCCTTGAGGCCGGAGCCTTCGAGTCGATGAAAACGGCGCCATGTATAGATGCCTGTCCTATCCACCTGGATATACCGACCTATGTGGAACGGATAAAAGAAGGCAAGTTTTTAGAGTCACTGGATGTGATCCGAGAGCGGTTGCCGCTGCCGGGGATCCTGGGCCGGGTATGTGTGCGGCCCTGTGAGGAGCATTGCCGGCGGGCGAATATCGATAAACCGATTTCAATTAAATATCTCAAACGATTTGTGTCTGATTACGAACTCGCTCTGAATAAAAAGCCGGATTTTCAAATTCATCCATCAAAGAAGACCGGAAAGGTGGCCATTGTCGGTGCCGGACCGGCCGGTGTGACCTGTGCCTATCACCTGGCCCGTCGTGGACATCAGGTGACGATTTATGAAAGACTCGGGGAACCGGGCGGCATGTCGGCAATGGGGATACCCGACTATCGACTCCCACGGTCGATTTTGCGCGGTGAAGTGGAGCAGGTTCAAAAAATGGGTGTTGAAATCATATACAACACCAAAATAGGAAAAGATGTCATGTTGGCGGATCTGGTTGACTCGTGTGACGCTGTTTTTATCGGTGTTGGCGCCCAGGGCAGCAGCTCCATGCGGGTAAAGGGTGAAGATGAAGGGTATAAGGGTTTTATTCCCGGTGTTCAATACCTTCTGGATATCAACGAAGGACGTGATCCGTACCCCGATGGTAAACGGGTCGTGGTCATCGGTGGCGGGAACGTGGCGATTGACTGTGTGCGCTGCTCGTTTCGGATCGGCAAGGAAGATGTCAACCTGGTTTATCGGCGAACCCGGAACGAAATGCCGGCAGACGAGGTGGAGATTATTGATGCCGAAGAGGAAGGCGTTCAATTTCACTTTTTAACAACACCTGTGCGGATCGTCGAAGAAAACGGGGTGGTCACCGGGCTGGAATGTATCCGGATGGAACTGGGAGAACCGGACCGGAGCGGACGACGCCGACCGGTGCCCGTTGAGGGCTCTGAGTTTATATTCGACTGTGATACTGTCGTGCCGGCCATAGGACAGCGAACAGACATGTCGCTGCTGGAAGGTGTGGATGGTATTGAAACCACTGCCTGGGGAACGATCGTGGTGGATGAAGTGACCAAACAGACGACCCACGAAAAAGTATTTTCGGCCGGTGATTGTGAGACCGGCCCCGGTGCTCTGATCACCGCCTGTGCCGGTGGAAAACGGGCCGCGCAGAGTATTGACAGTCTGATAAACGGCAAACCGCCGGCACTTGAAAAGTCCGAATATTTCGACAGCCTGTTTAAAAAAGTACCCTTATACGATGCAGATGAAGACATGCCCATGCCGGGTGGCCAGGATCGAAAAGAACTTGAAATGCTGTCGCCCGAGACGCGTAAATATACGTTTGACGAAGTCGAAAAGGGGTTTCCCAACCAGGATGCCATTGCCGAAGCCAGTCGCTGTTTACGATGTTACCGTATTGCCACGGTAGCTGTTTAGGACAGGCTTTTTTAGATACACGCCGGACCTCTCTGGATTCAGGGCAGGGGGGTTAATGGTTTTTCAGGGTATCCGCGATCTTCGGCAAGCTTTTTTATGTGGGCGATCCGCTGCTGGTTTTCCGGATGAGAGGCAAAATAATGACCCCAGCCGGACGGATTTTCGCTTTTGGACATTTTTACGAAAAAATCAGTGGCGCCGCCAATATGGCCATAGGCGCATTGCAGGGTTTCAAGGCCAAATGTATCCGCCTGGGATTCCTGCTTGCGGGAAAACCCCATCTCGGTTAAATTCAAGCTTTTAGAAAGCAGCTCCCCCACAGAACTGTCCGAACCCAGAATAACCGCAGACATGGTCAATAGTACCAGCCCCCGGCCCAGCCCCCTCAAGTGGTCCCGGTGGGCATAATGCCCCAACTCATGACCCAGAATGAAAGCCAGTTCATTTTCCGAAGAGACCTGTTTGAGCAAACCATTAAAGACGAGAATGTGACCACCGGGAAAAGCGGCCGCGTTTACCTTGTCTGAATCAATGATATGGACTTTGAAGGTGTAGGGAAGATGGGCACAACGCGTCTGAAGGTCGTCGACCAGGGACTGGACATACGGCTGCTCTTTACCTGTTTCAGGTGTGGATTCGAATGTGCGGACGAAAGGGGCGGCCAGTTTTTCTTCAAGCCTATTGGATATTCGCGGTACGATCATGTCCACCGCAAAACCGAGCAGGACGTAAACCCCGATGCCGATCACCAGCAGGCCGCCCACCAGGACGACCAGCTCCTTTAGGGGAGATGTCGGTGAGATGTTGACGTTTCTCTTCAGGCGCCGCGGGGTATATTTCATCAGGCCGCCCGGGAGAGACTCACCGCGCAGACTTTAAACTCCGGAATACCGGAGATCGGATCGAGTTCGGCATTGGTTAATTTATTGGCCGCCGCCCGGGCAAAATGAAATGGAATAAAAATCGTTCCCACCACCGCCTTATCCGAAATGGCGATCCGGGCCGTAATCGTCCCCCGGCGGGAGGCGATATCAACCGATACCCCTTCCTCAAGGTCAAATCGATCCGCATCCTGGGGGGAAATTTCCACGAAACATTCGGGAACACGTTCGTTCAACCCCTCGCTTTTCATCGTCATGGTGCCGGTATGGTAGTGGTACAATACCCGCCCGGTAGTCAGGTATAGCGGGTATGTATCATCGGCCTGTTCGGCGGGAGGAATCCAGTCGATACCGTGAAAGACGCCCTTGCCGGATGAGAATTGTTCCTTGTGAAGGATCGGGGTCCCGGGGTGGTTGTCTGTGGGGCACGGCCAGTGCAGCCCTACCTTGTCGATTCTGGAATAGCTGATTCCCGCATAAGATGGTGTGACCTTTCTGATTTCTTCGAAAATGTCTTCGGCAGACGCGATTCCCATATTATAGCCCATACGGAGAGAAATATCGGCGATAATGCGCCAGTCATCCCGGGCCTCGCCCGGCGGATCCACGGCTTTTCGAACCCGTTGGACCCGGCGTTCAGTATTTGAAAATGTACCGTCTTTTTCGGCAAAGCAACAGGAAGGCAGTACTACATCCGCCTTTTGGGCGGTTTCGGTCATAAAAATATCCTGAACCACCAGGAAGTCGAGGTTTTCGAAACTCTTTTCCGCATGGTTGAGATCCGGATCGGACACCAGGGGATTTTCGCCGATTACATACATGGCCTTCAGTTTTCCGTCGTGGGCCGCCGGTACCATATGGGTGACCTTGAGGCCCGGCTGATCCGGCAGTCCGGTGACGGCCCAGGCTGTCTCCATTTTGGCGCGAAGTTCCGGGCTGATTACTTTCTGGTAGCCCGTGTACACATCGGGCAGCCCGCCCATATCGCAGGCCCCCTGGACATTGTTCTGGCCCCGCAACGGATTGACACCGCCGCCCTCAACCCCGAGAAAGCCGCACAACATGGCCAGGTTGGCCAGCGATTTGACGTTATCGGTGCCCGATACGTGCTGGGTGATCCCCATACAATAGAGGATACTGCCCACCCTGGCGCCCGCATACATCCGGGCAGCGTCTTCGATCTGGGTGGCGGCAATACCGGTTATTTTTTCCACATGTGACGGGGTATATTTTTCGACGGTCTGTTTAAGCTCATCGAAGCCGACGGTACGGGTATCGACAAAATCATGGTTGTAAAGATTATCACGGATAATGACATGCATGAGGCCGTTGATCCAGGCCACATCGGTTCCCAGGTTGGGGCGCAGGTATTGATGCGCAAAGCCGGCGATCTTGATCCGACGGGGATCCACCACAATCAGCCGGCTGTTATTGAAATGAACGGCCCGCTTGACAAAGGCGGATAAAACCGGGTGATTTTCCGTGGTATTGGAACCGGTAATCAGGATGACATCGGCTTTTTCAATACAGGCGATGGTGTTTGTCATGGCGCCACTTCCGAATGCTGCGGCCAGACCGGCCACGGTGGAGCTATGTCAGAGCCGGGCGCAGTGATCTACATTGTTGGTTTTAACAACCGCCCGGGCAAATTTCTGGGCCAGGTAATTTTCTTCGTTGGTGATTCGGGCCGAGGTCAATACGCCGATACTGTCGGGCCCGTGCTGGTCTTTGATGGTTCCCAGGCGCTGGGCCACCAGGTTCAGGGCTTCATCCCACCCCGCTTCTTTTAATTCACCGTCTTTACGTATCAGGGGCCGGGTGAGTCGCTCGGAAGAATTGATAAAATCGAATCCGAACCGCCCCTTCACACAAAGGTTGCCGTCGTTGGGGAGGCTGCCCTCTGCTCCGGTCACCTTGACCACATGACCATCCCTGACGTGCAGGTAAAGCTGACATCCCACCCCGCAATAGCTGCAGGTGGTTTTCACCTTTTTAACGTCCCACTGCCGCACGTTGTATCTGGCGTTTTTTTCAACCAGCGCCCCCACCGGACAGACCTGGACACATTCTCCGCAAAAAACGCAATCGGAATCCTTTAAGGGCCGGTCTCCCGGGGTGATTATTTTGGTTCGGGAACTCTGGTACCCAAAGTCGATGGCATTGTTCACCTGGATTTCGTTACACGCCTGAACACACCGACCACACTGGACGCAGCGGGAAAAATCCCGAACGATAAACGGGTTAACCGTTTCCATGGGATAAGGGCAGGGCAGGCGCTCCAGGCCGTCTGCGGAAACCTGGTATCGGTAGGCGAGATCCTGCAGGCGGCAGTCTCCCCAGACCGGGCAGAGGTCGTCATTATTATCGTCTTTGTGAACCGACAGCTGGAACCGGGTCCAGTCGGTCGTGTCTGAACCCGTGATGGCGCAGTTATGGTTTCCGGAAGAGAGCATCAGCTTGATGATCAGGCGGCGCGCCTCCACGACTTTGGCCGATTCGGTTTGAACTTCCATAAAGTCGGCGGCCGGGGTGGCACAGGCGGGCAGCAGGTTCCGGGCGCCGGTCACTTCAACCACGCAGACACGGCAGACACCCGATGGCAATGCCCGCTTCAGGTGGCAAAGGGTTGGAATGTCGATGCTGTTCCTTTTGGCTACATCTAAAATGGTTTCGCCGGGTGAAAACGACAGTCGGTTACCATTAATGGTGATCGAGCGTTGAGATTCCATGTGGGCGTACGCTCCTTCGATTATAAAGATATGATGGCTCGGCAGGACAATTTATTCCGCCGACGGGTTCTTACAATTTTATTTACTTCAGCGATTTTATTTAGCGGAAACAAGCGGATTTGTCAACGGATCTGATCTAAGCCGGCGGGTCTGAACGGACACCGGATGCCCTGCCGGATATCTGGACCGGCAGGCGGCGGGCGGCATATCGCTGGGAGCCGATGAATACACCACAAAAGCTGCCAAAAGCATCGGCCACAAAGTCATAGATATCCGCTGTTCGTGAGGGGACAAAATACTGGTGAATTTCATCGCTCATGCCATACGTGGCGGCCGAGATAAAACTGATCCAGAATAACAGTGTTTTAAAATTTGAAATCGGAGAGTTGAAACGATACGCCCGAAAGAACAGAAATCCCAGAAGGCTCCAGGCTGTAAAATGAAGCAGTTTGTCGGAAAAATGAAAAGAGGGGACCAGGTCAGGGAACGGTCGCGATGATTCAATAAAAATCAACACGCAAAACCCGATAACCGGTCCCCAGTTGGAAAAAAAGTGTTTAATCAGGCAAAATCTCCAGATCAAGCGAACGGCTTTTGATGTGGGCCAGCACCTGTTTGACAAATGTTTCGCGGTCGATGCCGTGGCGGACTTTTCCGTCCAGGGTTCTCACTGAAAACGCGCCCGATTCTTTTTCCTTCGGCCCCAGGGCAATAATCAGGGGGATATACCGCAGCTGCGCTTCCCTGATTTTTCGATTGAGGCTTTCCGAACGGTCATCTACTTCCATCCGAAGGCCGGTATCGCGAAGCGAGGCAAGGATCTCTCTGGCCCAGGATGCCAGGTCGTCGTTGATCGGCAAAAAGATCACCTGGACCGGGGTCAGCCAGAGGGGCAGTTTACCGGCAAAGTGTTCAATCAGAATACCGAGAAACCGCTCAATGGAGCCAAAGACCGTCCTGTGGATCATAATGGGGCGATGTTTTTCATTGTCTGCGCCATTGTAGGACAGGTCAAACCGTTCAGGCAGCGACATATCGAGCTGGATCGTGGCGCATTGCCAGGTACGGCCCAGGGCGTCCTTGATGTGCACGTCGATTTTGGGTCCGTAAAACGCGCCGTCTCCCTCGTTTAACTGAAAATCCTGGCCATAGGCAACCAGGGCCGAACGAAGTCCTTCCGTAGCGGTTTCCCACTGGGCGTCGGTACCGATGGATTTTTTCGGCCGGGTGGATAATTCCAGAAGGAATCCCAGCCCGAACGTCGTATAGATTTTATTGACCAGGTTTAAAACGCCGAGGATTTCGTCCTTGATCTGATCCGGGGTCATGAAAATATGGGCATCGTCCTGGTGAAAGGCGCGGACCCTAAACAGGCCCGACAAAACGCCGCTCAATTCGTGGCGGTGTACCAGCCCGATCTCGGCTGCGCGAATCGGCAGGTCCCGGTAGGAGTGAGGGCTGTTTTTAAAGATCAGCATTCCGCCCGGGCAATTCATCGGCTTGATGGCATAATCGTCCTCGTCGATCTGGGTAAAATACATGTTTTCCCGGTAATTTTCCCAGTGACCGCTCTGTTCCCATAACGCGCGTTTTAAAATAATCGGGGTTTTGGTCTCGACATAGCCGGCCTCAAGGTGGGCTTCGCGCCAGTAGTCAATCAGGGTGTTCCAGACGACCATTCCCCTGGCATGGAAAAAGGGCATACCGGGTGCCGCATCGTTAAAACTGAACAGGTCAAGGGCGGCACCGATTTTTCGATGGTTTCGTTTTTTGGCTTCCTCGATAAAGGCGAGATGTTTTTTTAATTCTTTTTTGTCAAAAAAGGCCGTCCCGTAAATGCGCTGAAGTTGTTCCCGGCTCTGATCCGCACGCCAGTAGGCACCGGAAACTTTCATCAATTTAAACGCTTTGATAAAACCGGTGTGGGGCACGTGGGGCCCCCGGCACAGATCGGTGAAGTCGCCCTGCTCGTAAAAAGAGATCGTGCCGTCTTCAAGGTCTGATATCATTTCCGTCTTGTAGGGCTCATCTTTGTAAAAGGCGAGGGCTTCCGACTTCGATACCTCCCGGCGGACCAGGGGCAGCCTGGCCTTGACGATTTTTTTCATCTCAGCTTCGATTTTTTTAAAATCGTCTTTGGATATCGGCGGCATATCGATGTCATAATAAAACCCGTCTTCCACCACGGGGCCGATGGTCAACCTGGCGTCCCTGTAAAGATGCAGAATTGCCTGGGCCATAACATGGGCCGCACTGTGGCGCATAATCTCAAGGCCTTCGGGATCACGTGTCGTGATCAACCGGACCGAGGCGTCGTGATCGATGATGTGGTGCAGGTCGACCAGGGTGTCGTTGACCATCATGGCCACACTGTTTCGGGCCAGACCTTCCGAGATACTTAAAGCGACATCAAACCCCGACACGGGTGCGTCAAATTGTTTTTTACTCTCGTCTGGAAATGTGACTGAAATCATTATTTTTCACCATTTACCTGGCGGTGGTTGACGGTTATTGCGGAAAAAAAGCAACCGCGCTTGTAAAGTTCAGAAATTAAGGTATATATTCCCCTTGGTCAAGAAAAAATTCCGTTGATCCACCCGAAAATTGAATAACCTGAAGGATTCAAGATGATCGATTATATATATATTACAGATAACGATTCGCTCCGGGAAGCGGTAAATACCCTGAGCCGTAGCCAAGCCGTGGCATTCGACCTGGAAGCCGACTCCATGTATCACTACCAGGAAAGGGTCTGCCTGATTCAGATGGCTCAGAACGGGCGCATCTGGGTGATCGACCCCCTGGAGATCGATGATATGGAACCGCTGCGGGACCTGTTTGCCGATGCGTCGGTTGAAAAAATATTTCATGGCGCGGATTATGATATCCGGTCCCTTTACCGGGATTTCAGGATTGAGATATCCAACCTGTTCGATACTGAACTTGCCAGCCGTTTTTTGGGTGTGTCCCAGACCGGTCTGGCCAATATATTGTCGGCGCGCTTTGATGTCTTTGTGGAGAAAAAATATCAGAAGAAAGACTGGTCGAAACGCCCTCTACCGCCGGAGATGCTTGCCTATGCGGCTGGTGATGTCGTGTATCTGCATGCGCTGACAGACCTGCTGAAGGCGGAGCTTAAAGAAGCCGGACGCGAAAAGTGGGTCCGGGAGGAATGCCGGCTGTTGACACAGGTGCGGCCGGCGGAAAAGAATAATGACCCGCTGTTTTTGCGATTTCAGGGGGCGGGCCGGATGGACAGACGCAGTCTCGCTGTTTTGGAAGCGGTTTTACAGGTTCGCGACCGGATGGCCCGGAAAAGGGACCGGCCGGTATTTAAGATTATGGGGAGCCGCACAATACGTGGCATTGTTTCTGAAAAACCGGTGACCCTGGCGGATTTGAAGAAATCCAGGGTTATGAGCGACAAGCAGATCGCCATGTATGCAAACGAGGTGCTGGCAGCGGTAAAAAATGCCATGGATCTGTCACCCGAGGATCTGCCGGCCTATCCGCGAATTAAAAAGCCGGCGCCGGATCCCCGCCTGTCACACCGGATTAAAGCGTTGAAATCCTGGCGGGAAACGATTGCCGATTCCCTGGACATCCCTGCCGGCCAGCTGATCAACAATCTCCAGATTGCTGCCATTGCCACGGTCAATCCAAGGGACAAGACGGCATTACTGAATATCGACGGCATCAAGGCCTGGCAGGTTAAGGCTTTTGGTGACGCGTTTCTTGCAGTATTAACCGGAAAGGTTTAAAATAAAGGATGAATTATGGAACCGGATACCATTATGAAACCGGATACCAGGACTTCACTGGCGGGGTATCAGAAAAAATATTTACGTGGCCTGGCGCACAGCCTCAAGCCGGTGGTAATGGTGGGTCAGAAAGGAGCCACGGATGCGGTATTCAAAAGCGTAGATACTGCATTAAAAGATCACGAATTGATTAAAATCCGCTTCGTCGAGCATAAGGAACGAAAGATGAAAGATCCGATCATTGCCGATATTACCAGCCGGACCGGTTCCAGCCTGGCCGGAACCATCGGGCATACGGCTATTATATATCGCCCGCATCCGGATTCGGATAAACGGAAAATTGTTTTGCCTGAGCGGTGATCGGACGCCAAATAGTTAACCATAGAATCGGTAGAAAAAAGCGATTTTTTATTTCAGATGATCTGAAAATCGAAGCACTATTAGAGCGTCAATCCGCCCGGCGGTTTACCCTGCTGGACGAGCTTTTAAGAAACAGGTTGACAATAAGACGACCGGTCATATATTTTGATATAATGATAAAAGATAATGTCAGAGAAAAAATATTACAATGCGGCGCCGCCATCATGTATCGCAAGGGATATAATGATGCTGGTATAAAAGAAATAACCGATGCGGCCGGTATTCCAAAAGGATCGTTTTATAATTATTTTAAAAGCAAAGAGGAGTTTGCCATTTCGGCTCTCGACTATATGGGGCGGCAGAGCCAGCGCCGAATCAAATCTTACCTTTACGACGCATCTAAACCGCCGGTTGATCGAATCATTGGTTTTTTTTCTGAGATGGTTGAAAAAAATATCCGTGAACTCAGATTTAAACAGGGGTGTTTTATTGGTAATCTCTGCCAGGAGATGGCCGATGTCAATGCGGCCATCGGTGCGAAAATCGATCAAATCTTCAAAAAATTTACCGCTATTCTATCCGAAGGGTTAGTCGAAGCCCAAAAAAATGGTGATGTGACAAGAGCATTTGATGCAGATCAATTAGCCGAATTTATTTTCAACAGCTGGGAAGGGGCCCTGATGCGGATGAAAGCCAGTCGCAGTGCTCAACCGTTGACTGCATTTATGGATATCCTGACCGGAGTATTACTAAAATAAGGGGCAAAAAATTTTTCTAATAATCAAGACGACCGGTCATATATATCATACCAAAGAATTTTCAGGAGAGATCTGATGCAAAAAAATGAATTAACGAGGCCATTTGCTATAAAGTCGCTGTCATTGACGGGGCGTGTGGTGATGGCACCCATGACGCGGAGCTGGTCACCACAAAACATTCCGGGACCCGAAGTGGCCCGGTATTATCGCCGCCGGGCGGAAAACAATGTGGCATTAATCATTACCGAGGGAACAGTTGTTGATCCGTCTGGTCATGCATATCCGAATGTACCGAATTTCTACGGAAAAAAATCATTGCAAGGCTGGAAAGGAGTCGTGGAAAAAGTCCACGAAGCGGGCGGAAAGATTTTTCCCCAATTGTGGCATGCCGGTAGCGTTCGCACTGCAGGTATGCCGCCTGATCCATCGGTATCAGGATACGGGCCATCGTCGGTGCTGCATCCGTCCATTAAAGAAGGAGATCTGCCACGTGAGATGTCTGGAAACGATATTGAAAATATGATTACGGCGTTTTCAAAAGCCGCTTACCAGGCCAAACGGATTGGGTTTGACGGTATTGAGCTTCACGGCGCTCATGGATATCTGATCGATCAATTTTTCTGGGAACGAACCAATCATCGAACGGATTTTTATGGGGGCAGTACCATCGCCGACCGCACCCGATTTGCCGTGGATTTAATCCAGGCAGTACGACAACAAGTGGGAGTCGATTTTCCCATTTGTCTGAGGTTTTCCCAGTGGAAGCTCGGAGACTATGAGGCGAAACTGGCCCGGACACCCAAAGAGCTCGAGACCTTTTTAACGCCGCTGGTAAATGCAGGCGTGGATATATTTCATTGCAGTACCCGTCGTTTTTTTGAACCCGAATTTTCCGGTGCAGAATTGAATCTGGCCGGATGGACCAAAAAAATAACGACCAAACCGGTTATTTCCGTGGGCAGTGTCGGTATGAATACGGATTTTATCAGCGACCGGATATCACCGGAAGCCGATAAACCCCAACGCTCGAAAAAGACGATCCGGTACTTGCTGGAACGGCTTGAGCGAGACGAGTTTGATTTAATCGCCATTGGCAGGTCGCTATTGGCCGATCCCGAGTGGGTTACGAAAGTGATCGATGGTCGGTTTGAGGAAATCACCCCGTTTACAATGGAGAGTTTGAATACCTTGTCCTAATTATCAATAAAGGAGGCGGATTATGAAATTACAGGAAAAAATGGATGCCTATAAAAAGGAAATGCAGTCCCAGGCCTCCAGAGAAGCCCTTGATATTATGCATCAGGCCACCGAAACACTTCGAAAATCCGGTATTTTGGATCAAGTCGTCAAAGTTGGGGACAAAGCACCGGCATTCAGTCTTGAAAATACATCTGGTGATGTGATCAGCATGACCGGCTTACTATCCAGGGGACCCCTGGTTCTATCGTTTTATCGGGGTAAATGGTGACCTTACTGCAACCTGGAGCTGGACGCTCTCGGAAAGGTGGCCAACGAATTCAGTTCTCAGGGGGCATCTCTCGTTGCGATTTCTCCCCAGGCAGTCATGTTTAACCGCGCCATGCAGGAGGAAAAGAACCTGACATTTGAAATGTTGAGTGATCCGGGGAATAAAATCGCAGAAAGCTACGGGCTTAAATATCAGATGCCTGAAGATCTGATTAAAGTATACTCCCGGTTTGGTATCAATATCCCGGAACATAACGGAGATGATTCCTGGACCCTGCCGCTGCCGGCAAGACTGATTATCGATCCGGACCGCAACATTGTTGATGCCGAAATTGGCGTGGATTATACGGTTCGACCTGAACCGATGGATACGCTTGAAAAATTGAAAGCATTTATGGGCAGATGAGTCTCCATTGCGACGTTGAGATTCCAAACCTTAAACAGAGAAACAATCCAACCAAATAATTACACCGAAAGGAAAATTGATAGCGGTCGTGTCAGAAAAATGAGACGGTCGATGAATTAAGGGGCTCGTTTAATTAGGGTAACCGATCCGATTTTAACGTCAGGTTTACGGCGCATCTGTTTCGATTGCGTATTTATTATCTGATATGGTAATGATTTAGATTCATAACTGAATCAAACAGATCAAGGTCGGTACCGGAATGGACGAGAGTGTGGCAGGACAACAAAGAAGCGAATTTGGTATCACCCGGATCAGTAAAAAATTCGGGTCATACACGGCTTTACAGGATGTCTCTTTTTCAGTCATACCCGGCGAAATTTTGGGTCTGATCGGTCCCAATGGTGCCGGTAAATCCACTTTACTGGAATGTGTTGCCGGCTTGTTAACCGCTGCCACCGGCACGGTCTGGTGGCAGGGAAGAATCCTTCCGCTCAAAAAACGCAAACAGGTGATCTGGTATCAACCTGACGCGACCCTGCCCTTTGCCCGCCAGCGGGTGGTAACCACCCTGACATTTTTCCGCAAAATTCATTGCGCCAGCAAGGCGGATTTAAACCGGCTTGTCCGGCTGCTGGGGTTGTCGCCCGTGTTGAAAAAGCCGCTCGAAACCCTTTCAAAGGGGTTTCGTCGCCGGGTGCAGCTCGCCCTGGCCCTGCTCAGCAGACAGCCGTTGCTGATGCTGGATGAACCGTTTGATGGATTTGACATCCGGCAGACCCTGTCGATGATGGACCTGCTCCGGTCGTACCGGGATAAACGGTCCATGATTCTTTCCATCCACCAGTTGACCGAGGCGGAAAAAATATGTAACCGGTTCCTTCTGCTGGATCAGGGGCGGGTGCTGGGTCTGGGTACCCTTGATGAGCTGCGCACACAGGCCGGCCTTACCGCAGATGCGAACCTGGAGGAGGTCTTTCTTGCCATTACCTGACACGACCTCCAAACCCCGGCTGGCCTGGATTATCCTGATCCAGGAGGTGCGCGGCCTGCTGATGTCGCCGGCGCTGTGGACCATGCTCATCGTGGTGTCGCTGCTGGTCGGATACAGTTTCCTGCAGGCGGTGGACCTGTTCAGCCGGGCCAGCCGGACGGCATTGTCGTATGCCGAACTGGCACGCGGCATGAACCCTCAGGCGGGAATTTTCGTGCCCACGTTTGGTGCCTACTATCTCAGCCAGACCCTGCTTTTGCCCTTCGTTGCCATCCGGCTGATCGGTCTGGATAAACAGAGCGGGGTGCTCAAACTGCTGCTACAGCTGCGCCTGTCAACTTTTTCTCTCTGTATTTTGAAAATTATGGCCATGGGGCTGGTCTGGGGCGTCAGTATGATACCGGCTGCCATGGCGCTGTTTTTCTGGCACCGGCTGGGTGGCCATATTTTTGTACCTGAGCTGGCCGTATTACTGGCCGGGCACGCGCTTTACTCGCTGATCGTAATCACCATCGCCATGTTTGCCGCCACCATCAGCGATTCTCTGCCCACGGCCGCCATGCTTTGCCTGGCGGCCACCCTGGGATCGTGGGTCCTGGACTTTGCCGCCAGCGGCCACGGCGGGATACTGGGCACCTTGGGCCAGGTCTCCCTGACCGGTATGTTGCGGCAATTTGAAAATGGATTGCTCTCAACGGGATATATCGCCGCTTTTCTGGCACTGGCCATACTGTTTTTTATGCTGACGGTGATCTGGCTGCATCCCGGCCGGCGCCGGTCCGCTAAAATCGGAAAATCGCTGGCCGTAATCGGACTGCTCGGCGCAGGGGCCGTCATGGCTATGTTGTCGCCGATATACACGGATGTGACTGAAAACCAGAGACATTCGTTTAACCCGGCCACCACACGGGCCTTGCGGCAATTATCCCGGACGTTGACAATAACCATCCATCTTAACCCGCAGGACAGCCGGTTGCTTGACATGGAGCAGGGGGTGCTGGCCCGGTTACGCCGAAGTGTTCAAAAATTGAACATACAGTATTCTCCGTCTTCATCAACCGGGTTATTTCAACCTGCGGAATCGGATCAGTATGGACTGATCCAATACGAATATGGCGGAAAAAAAGATCAAAGTTATTCGAACAGCGAAAATGAAATCCTTTCCATTATCTATCACCTGGCCGGGATGACGGTGGTGCCCGATCCGGTTCCAGTTTATAAAGGGTATCCGCTGGTCGCGGATGCATCGGGCAGCCGGTGGTGGTTTTACCTCTACCTTCCATTGATTTTTTTATCCATCGGGGGGTATTGTTACCTGGATAAAAGCTGGCGAACAACACGACAGGGGGAGTAGAATGAAAAGAAAAATAACGCTGATAACGGGTGCGGTGGTAATACTGGCCCTATTATCTTTGGGGGTGTACCAGAACTATTTTATCCCGGCCAGGGCACCGGATCAACTGGAATACCTGTCTGACGGACAGCCCCGGACAATCGGCATGGTATCGACGGCAAACGCCGGGGAAGCGGTAGCGTCCGTCAGCAGCGAGCCGGGGCAGGCGGTCTATGATTTTTCCAAAGAAACGGTCGGGGCGCCTCCCAAAAGCTTTACGGCCGCCGTGGGCAACTGGATCATCGGCAGCGACGGAGACAATATCGTCCTGGTCGTGGATGGTCGTAAATGGAAACGGGGCGTGGCCTCCGCCGGCCTGGCCGACAAGGCCCGGGCGCTGTACGGAGAACGATATGCGGAGTTTCTCGACAATGTGACCGCCTATGCCTATTTTCCCTTTGCCGTGGCCGCCGGTGTTGACAATTTTACCAGCGGTGAGATTTCGGTTCGGTTTAAAGCCATTGCCGGCCGGATCGATCAGGGGGCCGGGATTTTATTTGATCTGAAACCCAATGGCGACTACTATGCCCTGCGTGCCAACCCGCTGGAAAATAACCTGGTGCTGTGGCGTTATAAACGGGGGCGGCGAAGCTCGGTCAGCTGGGTGCGTCACGTCAATACGCCGACCCGCAAGTGGCATACCTTGAAAATAGTGATAGATGGCAGCCAGATCAAAGGCTATGTGAACGGAAAGCAATACCTGTCCGAACGCCTGCCGGCCCCGGTCTCGGGAAAGGTCGGATTGTGGACCAAGGCCGACAGCGTGGTGTACTTCGACGACTACCGGGTGAGCGTCCGGTGAGGTTTGGGTTGCTGCCGGAAAATGCAGAGCCGGGTACCCATTCCCATCATATTCATATGGGAAAGCGTCAACGCTTGGGATCCCTTGGGAAGCATTTTACCGAACATGGCGGACATGATGTCTTTTTTTTATTCCGCAGGGCGGTGATCCCCCAGAAGGTTAAAAACATGACGATCCGTTCATACATCACTGACGCACCGGTAGCGATGATAAATGAGGCCAGCACTTTGTCGAGATCACCGCTCAGAACGACCATGGAGAGATGGTCCTCGGGTGCATTTGCCTTAAGATCATCTATCTGCGCCTGAAGCGCCTCGATCTTTTTTCCAGTGTTTCAACAGATATAGCCACAGCTTGTTTCCTTTCAAGCAATTTTTTCAACGACTTCGCATCCATCCGGGACGTAGCATAATAGGGATGGATTCGAGCGCTATAAATTCAATATAACTTTATATCAGGGTAAAGATAAGGCTCCCGGTAAGACGCAGAACCACGAAAAACCGGCGCGTACATGCCGTATACGCCGGTTTTTTAACCGTTCTGCAACGCAAATATGGAACCCAGATGTTTTTTTAAGATAGGTTCTAGTAGGTGAAAACAGCCTTGGCTTCCATTGATTTAACCACCAGTTCACCGCCGGCAATCGTTGTGGAGCCCTCGACCAATTCAGAGACGTCAATATTTCGTTCTTTGATGCAGGGGGCGCACACCTTCAATTCTCCGCCCAGCTCAAGAAAATCGTTCATGAGCTTTTTAACGGGGGGAAAACCACCACCACGCAACATGGTATCCACATATCCTTTCAGACCCAGGTAAACACCGTTGCCCTGCAAAACGACAATTGCTTTTGTATCCATGGCCAGCGCGGCACAGGATATGGTAAATGGAATCGCAGCCTTTTCCGGGTCATCTCCGGCATGCGTGGCCAAAAGCAGAATGTATTCTTCTTGTTCAGACATAATACGCTCCTTTGTTAAATAAATTATAATCTATTTTATTGTATTATCAGATTACAGCGTCGAATTCAATGCACGCTCGCGGACCCGGATGAGATACTGGATCAACGGGCGGTAAAGTTGATGGGTCCATTTGGCGAAGGGGACTTCGATGACCAGCATGGGAACGGCGATCATCAGATGAATCACGTATATGTAGTAGGTTGAAAGGGGCAGCGCCAGCAAACGGGTAAAGTGAATCAAAATGCCGGTAAATGTGGTCAGCCAGAGCAGGATTAGAAAGGCCCAGTCCGAAGAGTGGGAGTGTTCATAAACCGGCTTGCTTTTTTTCAGGCGCCCAATGATCGCATATGTGGTCCCATAGAGGATGGCGAAGGTGGCATAGTATCCGACCAACCGGATTGGATGCCACAGGGGGTAGATTTCATCGCGCTGAAACCACCGAATTCCGACCACGACGAGAAGAAAAATAGAAGAATACCCGGTCATGATTAATAAATGGATCAACCATTGCTTTCGCTGGGAAGCAGTACCACAGGCATTGAACTGCTTCTGGGTAGTAAAATGGAGAAAAAACTCTTTTGCTTCGCGCAGGTACAGCGGCAGGGGAATACCCCGGAAAATCCGGTTTTGAAATTGTTGTTTTCCGCTCTGGCTGAGTTCTGGATACTGGTCTGGGTCGCCTATTATTCCTTTAAACATGCGGTATGCGTTGCTTAAAAGGAAGAACGAAAGAACCGCCAGCATCACGATATCGAGGATCTCGATAACGGTATTCGGCGCAAACACATTGAGGGCCACCCGATCGGTAAGCATCGGGCCATGATAGATAAAAAACCCGAGACCGACCAGTGCGGCAACGAATAAAATAGCCATTACCTCAAACAACTTGGACGTATAAAACAGGCGCGATATCCCCGTCCAGTCATACAAAGACGTCAGATAACGCCGCAGTCCCATCATGACTTCACCGGGATTGGCTTGTCGCGGGCAGGTGTCAGAGCAGTCCCCGCAATAGTAGCAGAGCCACGGCTCCGGGCTTTGCATCAGCTTCTCCCTGGCACCAATCTGCAGGTAGCGGATCACTTTTCTAGGAAAAGGTGCTGATTCGGTAGACAACGAGCAGACCGCCGTGCAATTACCACAATTAAAACAGGTTTTGGCATCTTCAACACCAAATTTTTTCAGACTTAATATGAGTTCGGGATGAACGGCTGTACCCATTTTTTTCTCCATCAGAACTGATTTAGGGTTGATACAAAATTGAATTGATTTTAACGGGAAATCAAAAACTGCAACATTACGCATCAATTAGTTCATATTTGAAATAATCTCCATCCTTGGGACCTTCGGCAACCATGCCGTATTTTTTTAAGGTGGCAACAAAGACCATAACCCTGGAAGAAGGCATCTTCGTTGCCGCCGTGATTTCGGGCACCGTCTTTCCGCCGTCTTTCAATGCGTCTTTGATGGATTTAATATCTTTGTTCTGGGACTTAATGGCGCCCCGTACCCGATCAATTGATTGCTTCCGCTGCTGGCGCAGGATCTTCATTGCCTCTTTGTCGGCTTGTTTTTTTTTATCACTCATGTCGATACTACCTTCTTTTGCTTGGGCGCAGGTACAATGCGAAAATATACGAAACCGGATTTAAGCGGCCACAATGGCATCCACCATGTCCTCGTACTGCTTCAGGGTCCACCCCTTCACATCAATGGCGTTATGGGGGCATTCCGCAACACAGACACCGCACCCGGTGCAGATGGCCGGATTGACTTCGGCGCGTTCAACTTCTTCACCATTTATTTTGACGGGCTTGAGCTTAACCGCATCTACCGGGCAAACGTCAACACAGGCACCGGTACCACTGCAAGCTGCAAGATCAACACCGGCAACAAACGGATCGAGCTCGACATAGCCCTTGCCCAAAAGAGCGCTGGCTTTGACTGCCGCGGCCTGAGCCGCGTTGCAGGTCTCGCTGATATCCATGGGGGCCTGGCAGGTACCGGCAAGCAGGATACCGGTGTTGGCCAGTTCCACGGGCCGAAGTTTGGGGTGAACTTCCTGCAGGAAACGATCGCTGCCGACGGGTAGTTTCATCATATCTACCAGACCGGTGATCGGGTTTGGCTCCATCCCTACTGATAAAATAATCAGATCTACATCGGCTTCGATTTCTTCTCCAAATGTCAGCGTATCCTTAACCGAAATTTTAAGTGGGAAATCGCCGCTGCTGTTTTTTTCTACAAGAGGGGAGTCTTCCGGCTCATAGCGGAAAAAAAGTACATTACTTTCCGAAGCACGGTCGTAGTAATCTTCCTGCCCGCGGCCGTAGGTTCGGATATCCCGGTAAAAATCGAGGACCTGGGTTTTAGGGAAATTTTCGCGTATTTCCATGGCTGCGCGAAGCGTGGCACTGCAGCAGGTACGTGAGCAATACTCGTTCATGTAGTCGTTTTCATCTGCTTCATGAATACCTGGGATCTGACGGCTGCCGACACAGTGAATCATCGCCACCCGGCGGATCTTTTTACCGTTGAAAGATAGATGTTTATCATTTGCAGCCGCTTGTGCCATATGCCGGATAAACATGGGAAGGGTGATGACTTCCGGAAAATCGCCGAATCCGAATTCGCCCTGACGGGGGGTATAGGTCTTAAACCCGGTGGCAAAAACGATCACGCCGGTATCGATGATTCGGGTTTGCTCGGATGTCGGGACAGCGGAAGGAAAATAACCGACAAAGGGAATCATTTTGCCCACCTGGCTTTTATCACTCGTTATTCCCCTGATGATTTGGCGTCTGGTATCGGCATCGGGTGGATGCGTTTGAACCGTGACCTTAAAATTACCGACATATCCTTCAAAACCGACGATCTGACTACAGGTGGAGATCTGAATATTCGGATCCTCAACGGCAGCCTGCGCGAGCTGTTTGATCAGATCGCCTGCAGAAGCTTCCGTAGGGACCAGTTTATCGAGGTTGGCGGCCTGTCCACCCAGAAACGGCGACTTTTCGATCAAAGAAACGGCAATCCCGCGGCTGGATAAATCAAGCGCTGCCCGCAGGCCGGCCATCCCCCCGCCGATCACGATGACATGATTGCGCGCGTCCACGCGGATCGGATCAAGCGGTTCCAGACGTTTGGTTTTGGCCACGGCCGCCGCAACCAGTGTGGTGGCTTTGGCGGTCGCCGGATCTCCATGGTGTACCCAGCTGTCCTGTTCCCGGATATTGGCATGATCGTAGAGATAGGGGTTCATATCCGCCCGCTTAATTGCGTTACGAAACGTCAATTCGTGAAGGCTGGGTGCACATGAAGCCACGACGACCCGATTAATCTTACCGCTTTTGATATCTTCCTGGATAAGCTCCTGGCCCGGATCGGAACACATGAATGTGTTGGTGTGGGATACAACCACGCCGGGAATTTTTCTGATATTTTCGGCGACCTGTTCAACGTCCACATGATCGGAGATATTGCCGCCGCAATGACAGATATAGACGCCGACCCTGGGTTCGGATGTTGATTCTTTTTTATTTGATGACATGGGGTTTTCTCCAGCTGTTAATATCAGGCCGCTTTCTGTTTACCAAGGGCTGTCATGTATTTGGACGCTTCCATGGCAGCCGCACCGGCCTCGGCAATGGTATCGACGATATCTTTTGGCCCCGCCGCCACACCGGCCACAAACACACCCTCCATATCGGTTACCGTGGGTGCGATTTGGGGCATGGATGATTTGATGAACCGATCGGTATCACAACTCACCTGGCAGACTCCCTGAGGTGTCCATCCGGGAACCATTCCCAGGGACAATACCACCAGGTCATGTTCACGCTCCACCACCCTGCCGCCATCTTCCTGGGCTTCATACCGGAGGGAGACGTATTGATTGTCCGCCTGTTCAATTTTAGCGATTTTCCCCTTAACAAATTCGATGCCCATGGCTTTGGCGTTCTGGTAAAATTGCTCGTAACCTTTTCCAAAGGCCCGGATATCCATATAATAAATGGTGATATCGGCCAGGGGCAGGGCACCGGAAAGCAACATGGCCTGCTTGATGGCATACATGCAGCATACCCGCGAACAATACGGTACATTCAGCGTCTTGTCGCGGGATCCGGCACATTGAACATAGGCAATCGAGTCGGGCTCCTTGCCGTCTGACGGACGAATTACCCGCATGTAGGGGCCATGGGGAGCCAGCAACCGCTCCATCTCCATGGAGGTGATCAGGTTCTGCACCTTTCCACCGTTATATTCCGGTTTCTGATCAATCGGCGTCAGCTCGAACCCGGTGGCCAGTACGGCCGTTTTGGCATGGATAATAAAATCTTCCGGTTGTTCAAAGTAATCGATCGCATCGGTCGGACAGACCCGGGCACATTTTCCGCACAGGGAACAATTTTCCATATCGAGCACGGCGATCTGTGGAATCGCGTTGGAAAAGGGAATATGAACCGCCTTGCGAAGATTGAAATTACCCTGTTCTTCGTCGGGGACATATACCGGGCATCCGTACTCGCATTGCCGACAGCCGATACATTTATCCGGATCGACATAGCGGGGCTTTTGGGTGACGGTAGCCGTCACGGATTCCGGTGAATCGCGATCCAGTGATTTTAAATTACAATATGTAAAAAGGGTGATGTTCTCGTGATGCGCGGAGGCCGCCATTTTGGGGGTGGTGATACAACTGGCGCAGTCCAATGTCGGAAATACTTTGGACAGCCGAATCATCTTTCCGCCAATGGTGGCATCTTTTTCGATCACGGCCACCTGGTAATTTTGATCAGCCAGATCCAGTGCGGTCTGCAATCCGGCAATGCCGCCGCCGACAACAAGGGTATCAAAGTGCAATTCACGACTCATTTCCGTTTTTCTCCTGGAAAAACCGGGATGATTCAGAATGGGCATCACCCCGGTATTTATGGATAAATACCTGAATCAGGCGGCTTTCATTTCACCTTCTGTGGGTCGGCCGAGCTCCTGGATGAGGGCATTCATATCATTGACCTCTTTTAAAAAGGCCCGGTTGCACACCGTACAAATGGCGGTCAGGCGCAGCCGGCGAAGGTCCAGGCCTTTGGCTTTCATCGTTTTAAATACCTGGTCCAGACGTTTGCTCAACGCGTGGAAAGCGCCATCGTATGGGCATTCTTCGCCACAGGCCATGATAATGATCCCGCCGATCCCTTTTTTAAAACAATCAAGATAGAACGTTTCCGGAAACAACACCGGTGCCCGAACCCTCAAAATATAGGTGTTGGCCGGATAAGATGAATGCGCCTGTCCGACGGAATTAGCGCCTGGGTAAGCGCATGTCTCGGTGGCCAGAATGAGAATTTTTCCGTCCGGTGTATTATTGGATTCGTTCGACATGATCGATCGTCCTATTTATTCCTGCGTACGAAGTGCTTGTCATAGCCATCGGCTTCCAGAAAGCCAAGATAGTCGTGCCCGACCTTTTTGGCCCAGGCGGGAACATCCGTACGGGTACCGACATCATTGGAAAGAATTTCCAGGATTTCACCGACTTTTACTTTACCGATGCCCTTTTTTGCTTCCAGGAGCGGTCCCGGACAGGCACTTCCTCTGGCATCTACGGAATTTTCAGCTTCGATGGTGCTTAAATCAATCTCGCTCATTGTTGCCTCCTTGGGTAAGTAATTAATAACTTTTTATCAAATGATGGTCTTTAAGGGGGGTATTCCCCCGTTTTTCCAGGTGAATTCGACAAAAATCGTTTCGATCATCAATACCGACCATGCGATAATGGCCGGTGGCATCCAGAACCTGAAAAAGATATTTACGTGTATCATGATCGGTTGCCAATATTTCCAGGCGCTCACCTGTTTTCATTTCACGAAGCGTCTGGGTCACTTTCAACAGGGTAAACGGCGCAATGACATCTCGAAGGTCCAGGGTATAATCCGTTTTTTCAGCCACGATATCCCTTAAATAAAGCTACCAAGCTCATGTCTTTCATACGGTTGGAAAACACAACTATACGTTAGTGTAAGCAAGGGGGATGCCAATTATATACTTTAATTCAATTGGCGGATATCCATGATATTTCACCTGGCCCGGGCGGACGATGATTAAATGTTGTTAAATAGCTGTTAAAGTGTTAAAGACAATATTAAATAATTGTTAAAAAATTAACAGGTGAGCGGATGTTAACCCACGAACTCAACACATATTGGAAAACAGTGGTCGATACGATTCAGGATGGCATCATGATTGTCGATCTCGAGGGGACGATCGTTTCCATCAATAAAGCATTTGAAAAAATAACTGGATATACACAGTCCGAAATAATTGGTAAATCATGTATTAAATTGAATTGTACAACGTGTACCGTCGCCCGGAACCGAACCGACGACCATTGGTGCTCGCTTTTTTGGACCCAGACATTCAGAACCGGGCAGTGCGCCATTCAGCGGGCTGATAACCAGTTTGTTCCCGTGTTAAAAAATGCTTCCTTATTAAAAGATGCACAGGGCCAGATTATCGGCGCGGTGGAAACATTGACAGATATCACGGAATTGATAGAAAAGGATACGAAAATTGAGGCCTTTCGGCGCGAACTTCGTGAGGAAAACCGGTTTTGCGGCATTATCGGGGCGTCACAATTGATGCAGCAGGTATTTGATTTAATAATTAATGCGGCACATTCTGATGCCCCTGTAATTATCCTTGGCGAAAGCGGCACCGGAAAAGAACTGATTGCCCGGGCGATCCATGAAAACAGCGACCGAAAGGATAAACCGTATATCAAGGTGAATTGTGCCGCTCTCAATGAAAACCTGCTGGAAAGTGAACTGTTCGGGCATGTCAAAGGGGCGTTTACCGGTGCCTTTCAGAGTCGGGAGGGCCGATTTGAAGCTGCCCGGGGCGGTGATATATTTCTTGATGAAATCGGGGACTTACCTTTATCCATCCAGGTCAAATTATTGCGGGTCCTGGAAGAAAAAGTCGTTGAACGGGTGGGGACCAATCGGATCATTCCCATCGATGTGCGCATTATCACGGCCACCAACCGTGACCTGAAGTCGCTGGTGGAAAAGGGCCAATTCCGTGAAGACCTGTATTATCGGATCAATGTGATACCCATTCATGTCCCCCCTTTAAGGGACCGCCAGGGTGATATTTCGTTATTGGCGGAGTCGTTTTTCAGGCGGATTCAGCTGAAGAGTAATAAACGTATTCGGAGAATCAGCAAGGAGGCCATGGAAAGCCTGATGAAGTATGGCTGGCCGGGCAATGTACGGGAGCTGCGGAGTGCATTTGAATATGCGTTTGTTACCTGCCAGGGTGAAACGATCGACCGCAAAGATTTTCCCCCTGGTATATTGAAAGAAAATACGGAAAATCAACAGATTATAAACATGACGCCTTTGAACCGGGATGATATCAAAAAAACGCAATTACTGGAGGCATTAAAACAGACCGGTGGGAATCAGTCCCAGGCGGCCCGGATTCTGGGTATCTCCCGGGTCACCGTATGGAACCGTTTAAAGCGCTATGGGATCAAGGCAAAATATGTGGGCTGAGTCGGCCAAAGATTACAGATGAAATGAACGGCACCCGCAGCAGGCCAGGGAAAATTTGACCCTAAAGGAGATTAAAATCTAAATAATTTAAATCCGGCATGCTTATTGCTTTAATAATCGACTGAACGGCTCAAGGCATTACCTCCAATTAGAGCTGTTTTACCTCACCCTCGATAAGTCGGCCCCTTGGGATCTTCCCCTGGGGTCGATTTATTTTGTTGTGTCGATAAAAAACCTGGATATATTTTTCGGTGCACGCCGGGCACCAGTTTGACCACCGATGAGGACAGCAAAGGCGAAGGAGGAATGCCAGCGTCCCCATCCCCTGCCGATCTATTTTCATAGCGCTTATCTTCTTAAGCAATCTTACTTTATCTTCTTAAGCGACCTTACTATTGTGCAAACCATGCCTTGATTTCCTTTTTTTTGGGGACCTTGCCAGTGCATTTGACTTCATTGTCAATAATGACAGACGGGGTCCCAAATACCCCGTAAGAAGCGATTTTCATCATGTCTGTCACCTTCTCAAGCGTGGCATCACTTCCCGTTTCATTGATCACTTCCTGTATTAAATCAGCCGTTTTGGCGCATTTGGCGCACCCTGAACCCAATACTTTAATTTCCATGATAATTCCTCCAGTGTAAAAATTATATGATCATGTTAAACAGATACCCGACAAATAGAATGCCACAGGCCACCACCCCGATAAATGTGGCGATGAGCCGTGGTTTCAGAACCTTGCGCAGAATCACCATTTCAGGCAGAGACAGGGCGATGACGCTCATCATGAATGCCAGCACCGTTCCCAGTGCCGCCCCCTTGCCGAGAAGTGCCTCCACAATGGGAATGATTCCCGCTGCGTTGGAATACATGGGAACGCCGATGAGAACGGATAGCGGCACCGACCACCATGTTCCCTTGCCCATGATGGACGCCATGACACCCTGGGGAACAAATCCATGAATTCCCGCACCCACGGCAATGCCCAAAATCACATAAATCCATACCCGGCCGATGATTTCCTTGACAGCGTCCCAGCCGTAGACGATCCTGTCGTTCCAGGTCAGTTTCTTCTCTTCCATTTCAGCGGCTGCAAAATGGCCCTCTCTCACCCAGTCTTCAATGTGATTTTCCAGGTGCAGCCGGCCGATCACCCATCCGGCGGCTATGGCGATAAAAAGCCCGGTTCCCAGATAAATGGCGGCTACTTTCCATCCCAGAAGGCCGTAAAGCAGACCCAGGGCAATTTCATTTACCATGGGTGCAGAAATTAAAAATGAAAAGGTAACCCCCAGGGGCACACCGGCCGTGACAAAGCCGATGAAAAGAGGAACCGCCGAGCAGGAACAGAAAGGCGTCACGATTCCCAGCAGTGCCGCCAGGATATTGCCGGCAAATTCACTTTTTCCAGACAAGACCGCTCGAGTCTTTTCCGGGGTAAAAAAACTTCTTATTATGCCTACGCCAAAAACCACTAAAAACAGCAGCATCATTACTTTCGGGGTGTCATAGAAAAAAAACTCCAGGGATGCCCCGAGGTGCGAGCCCGGCTTTGCGGAAAGCAGCGTATAGGAAATCCATTTGGATATAGTCGGTAGAAAGTGGTAAACATGCCACCACGCATAGACGGCGGCAACGCCGATGATACCGCTCAGGACCCGGGGAAAGCCCGGCCCCTCATCTTGAATATCTGCTGGTACTGATTGTAATTTCACGTCTCCTCCTGATCAGATTGCATATATGGCCATTTAACGATATATAAATAAAAAAATTTTGCTTATTTTCTGCCAAGAATTTTTCCCCGATCTATTCCGGGAAGAATCGTATTCAATTGTTTGACCTGTTCATCATCATTCAGCCAGTCTTTTAAACGCTCGATCATGCCGGCCGCGTACGGAGAATCGCCGCCGTCGGCAATGGAATAATTTACAAAAAGTCCGTCCTTGAAGCTTCTGACCAGCCCCGCATCCTCCAGCAGTTTCAAATGCTTGCTTGCCGTGGACTGGGCAATCCCCAGGGATTCCTGAATTTCACAGACACACATCGGTTTTGACTGCAGCATTTTCATCATCTTGACCCGGTTGGGATCAGACAGGGATTTCATGACTTTGATGAACGGTTTCATCTTGCCTCCATATCGTTATAGTGGAATATAGCGATAAGGAAGCAATCCGTCAAGCGTTAATTTCAAGAAGGCGCTGTTATTTTAGTTTCGGGCAGACGCCCAGGAGAGGGCATACGGATCAAACCCATGCTCGATGGTGGGTTTGATGATGCTGAAGTATGGCGAGACATCAAAATCACGGGGCGTAAAGAGCGTATGGTGCCGGATCCGCAACATGTCCGGATGGGTTTTAGCACAGGCAGTCTTTTGGCTGGTTTCGCTGATTACATGGGGCAGGATTGGATATTGAACGGATTGAAAAGCCTGGGCGATCAACGATGAACAGATGGCCCGCGTCGGATCCCCGCTCCCAAGGGCCAGCAGGCGTCTGCGCAAATGGGTCGGAACGGGTGGTGTCTGAATCAGATATCGGACCAGGTCAATGATATTTTTCAGATCATACCGGTGGCCGAGGCGGGATATTGTATATTCGATAACGTGCTTTATCTCTTTGGGTGCAAGGCCGATGGGCCGGCAGATCCGGGTATGTTGTGAAACGTATTTATTTAACGGCACGGCACGCACGCCTTCGTTGACGTCGGCCTCTACCAGCACCCGGGCCTGCGCTTTCGCTGATGGCGGGTCTAATCGATTACCGATGTAAAGCGTGGCATGGGACCAGCTGGATTGGGTGAGGTATTTAATCGCGTTGCTGAATCCACTGCTGCCTTCAACCAGAAGGACATCACCCGGCTGAATGGCCGCAGCCAGGTTCTCCGGTGTACAGGTAGCCACCTGGGCCGTATTGTCTCTTGGCCTGGACAGGTATCGGGCCAGCCGCCGTCCAACTACTTGAAAAATTGACATGATAAATTATTCGTCCGGTTTGGCTCTCATTTGCGGGTCACGCCGACCGACACCCGGGCGAACCCGTTCTACCGTTGGATTTCCATTCATAAATGAGTCGAAATATAATTCAGTTCATTACGGAGAAAAAACAGAACGGAAACCGGATTAACAGGTGCGTGGCCCTGGAAGGGCGGAGGCGGTAAGATTCAGATCCTCATCCACCGGTGGGATCCCGGCGGATCGGCGGGGGCATGGTCAGCCAATGTGTCGTACAACCAGGTACTTCGTCGGGCCGGTGGGTAACGAAAACGATCTGGGTGTCGGTGGTTTGAGCAATATGGTCTACCCCTGCTAGTACGCGACGGCGGTTGGACGGGTCGAGCCCCTGGCAGGGTTCATCCAGGATCAGTACCGCAGGAGACTTAACCATGGCACGGGCAATGAGGACCATTTTCCGCTCACCGTATGAGAGCAGGTCGTAACGCCTGGGCATCAGCCCGGTTAATTTGAGCCGGTTGATCCAGTCATCTGCGATGGCCCGCTGGGTGTCGGTACAGGTTTGATACAATCCGATACTGTCAAAAAATCCGGACCGGACAACATCCAGGGCAGGGATTCTTTTACGGTAGTTGCGCTGCAGTTCGGTGGACACGACACCAAAAAGGCGTTTGATTTCCCAGATACTCTCGCCGGTTCCCCGCTGCCGGCCGAAAATATAGATTTCATTGGCATAAGCCTGCAAATGATCACCGGTAACCAGACGGAGCAAGGTCGTTTTTCCCGAACCGTTGGGACCGGAAATCGCCCAGTGTTCCCCAGGGTATACCTTCCAGGATAAATTTTTGAAAACGATCGTATTACCGTATCGGACCGTGGCCGACCTGACGTCAATGACGGGGTGCGGCGATGCATGAACAGGCGCGGTTTGTTTTGGAACGGCCTGGATCATGCCGATCGCTGATCCGTAGAGCGAGGTGAGATGCCGGGACGACAACATCGATTTGCGCGAGCCCTGGCCAAAGACCCGGCCTTTTTTTAAAGCGATAATCCGGGTGATTTTTCGCGGTATTTCGTCCACACGGTGAGATACCAGGATAATCTGAATCCCCTGGGTCATCAACGTATCCAGCGCGGCGCCGAGGATACGGCGACGGGATGCATCCAGGCCGTCAAAGGGTTCATCAAGGACGAGCAGTTTTCCATCCGTTGAAGGGGTTTTTAAAAGGGCCCGTGCGATAAAGATCCGGCGTAGCTCACCGGACGACAACTGGCGGATTTCCCGGTCCAGCAGGTGCCGGATGTCCAGGGCATCAATGGCCGGTTCGATGTTCCGGTCCGGCTGTTTTTTCTCCGGCCGGACCGGAAAGACAATATCACGGCCCCGGCGGATATCACCGGTCCGGTTGGCGAAACAGCGGGCCTCGTCGCGGGCACGTTCAAGGTCCACAAACCGTTGTTCAAACTCAAAAGAGACATACCCAACCGCATCCGGTGAGGCCATGGGAAGATGCCGTCTCATTTTTCCGGTCACCACCGGCACCTGGCCGGTGATCGCCCGCATCAACGTGGTTTTTCCGGCACCATTGGGGCCGATGACCGCCCAGTTTTCACCCGTTCGGACAGTCCAGTTCGTATCGGTCAATATCCAGGAATCCCGGACCCGCAGGGTGATACCGGACATGGAAAAGATCGGCTGGCCGGGTGCCGGGCCTTTTTGTCTGGCGGGCGGAAAATTCATGTTTATTCCGGGCGGAACGGTTGACCGAGGGCGGCCGGAGCATCGCCGGTGAGAAGCCCGAGCAGCCGCTGAAGCCACCTGTGACCGTGGTGGCCGGCCGGGCGTGTCAACGTTTCACCGCCCGGAACAATCTTGTCGGATGCCTTCTGGGCGTACGAGATAATCAAAAGGGTGAAAATCATCAGCGGAAAAGGGGCCACCTGGAATACCTGCGTGGGAACCGAGGGCAGCCATCCCTGGAGATAAATTCCGATGATCTGGAGAAAAGCAAACAGGTAAGCGCCGAATGCCGCCCGAACAGGATGCCATCCGCCGAAAATCACCAGGGCGAGGGCGATCCAGCCGGTACCCTCGGCGCCCTGGGGGCGACCCCACCCGGGTTTGACCGCCAGGGAAAAGGTGGCACCGGCCAGCCCGACCAGAAGGCCGCCGCACAAGGCATATAAGAGCTGGTGGAGGCCCGGATTGATTCCGCGGGCATAGGCCGCTGCCGGATTTTCACCGACACTGCGAAGATTGAGCCCCATCGGTGTTCGAAACAGATACCACCAGCAGATAAAAATACCGGCCAGGCTGAGATAGACCGGCAGTGAGTGGGAAAAGAATATCGATCCGATAAAGGGAATATCTTTAAGTATGGGGATGGAGAAGGGCAGGGCCTGGGGACCATGAAGCCGGGCGTACGGGCTGCCCAGGAAATAGGCCAGGTCCCGGGTCATCAGGGTCAGGACAAAGCCGACGGCCACCTGGGACTGGCCGAGATAGACGCTGAAAAAGGCCACAATGAGTCCGATCAGTCCACCCACCAGTGCGGCGGCGGAAAAACCCAGCACCAGGCTGTGGGTATTGTAGGCCACCACAAAAGCGGTCATGGCGCTCAACAATATGGTACCGTCCAGGGAAAGGTTAATAATACCTGCCCGCTCTGTAATGGTTTCACCCAAAGTGGCCAGAAGAACCGGAGCGGCCCCGGCAATGACACCGGCCAGCATAATGGATGTATCGATCTCAAACATCTGCGGGTGCCTCCTTCGCGGCCATATTTTCCGTGGATCGGCGGCGGTGTATTTTTCGCCATTCACGGAAACCGTGTACGGCCAGCACGGTCAGTACCAGTGCTCCCTGGATCACACCAGCCAGGGAAGAATCCACCTGCAGGACAATCGGCAGCTGGATACTTCCCACATTGAGGCCGGCAAAAAAGAGGGCTACCGGCGGGACCAGCCAGATATTATAATTGGCCAGCATGACAACAAGCAGCGCCAGATAACCGTAGTTGCTCGATATGGCCGGTATCAGGCGGTGATAAACACCGGTGACCTGTACGGCCCCGGCCAGGCCCGCAAAACCACCGCCAAAAGCCATGGCCAGGAGCATGTATCGTCCCGGCCTGAGGCCAAAGAGCACCGCCGCCCGCGCGTTGGCGCCGATGGCTTTTAAATTCAAACCGATCCGCGTATAGCGAAGCATAAGCGCCGTGGCAACCAGCGCCATTATGGCCATGACCAGCCCAACGGGAGACAGGCGAAAGCCGGGTACATAAGATAACCAGAGATAATCGGGAAAGAGAGCCGTACCGCTCATGGAAGCGACGCCCGGTCGTTTCCATGGGCCGAAAATCAACCATAGAATGACACCCTGTGCCACAAAGTTCATACCGAGGCCGGCAAATATTTCATGGACCTCTCCCCTGGTTTTGAGCCATCCGGCGATGATGGCCCAGGCGGAACCCCCCAGAATTGCCGCCGGAAAAGCCAGGAAAAAAGAGACCATCGGCGCACTGTCATCGACGCCTGTGCGTAACACGGCGGTGGCAAGTACCGCCCCGATCATGACCTGGCCTTCAACACCGATGTTCCAGAGCCCGATACGAAACGTGTATAAAAGGCCGCAGGAGCAGAGCATCAGTGGAATCCAGGCTTTAATGACATGGGAAAATTTGATCCAGCTTCCCAGCGCGCCCCGGGTAATATGGTAGTAGGCCGGCCAGGGCGGGGCGCCTGCCAGGTAAAGCACCAGCGTGGTAAACATAAATACAGCGATCAGGGAAACGGTCATCTGTCTAAACCGGCCCCATATGGAAAGGTGAGAACCAGGTATTGTCATTGCGGGACTGCTCCGCCGGCAACCGCGCGACCCAGGGTGTCGGCATCGGCCTGGTGGGTCGGAGTGTCCATGACCACGGCGCCGTTATAAAAGACGATTGTCCGGTCTGCAACCATCATAATTTCGTCCAGTTCCGAAGAAGAAAAGACAATAGCCGAGCCGCTGGCGGCCTGGGCCTGAAGATGCCGCCATACCCAGTGCCCCGATCCCAGGTCAAGCCCCCGGGTGGGGTTTTCAAGGAGCAGAACAGTTGGGGATGCGGGCAGCAGGGAAAGCAGGAGTCGCTGCTGGTTGCCGCCGGACAGGGCCGCGGCATCCATACCGGGCCGGCCCTTGATGTTAAACCGGGAAATGGATTTTAACGCTTGATTGAGCGCTGTTTTGCCTGTCATAAAAAAACGATCCTGTTTTTCATTGAGGCTGAAATGCTCGGAGATGGTCAGGCCGGGTATCAATCCTTCCTCAATGCGTGATGCGGGGATGAAGGCGCCTCCCCTTTTTTTAAAGTCGTGATATCCGGAACCGTTTAATGGTTCGTCGTGAAAGGTGATTTGGCCGCGGGTCGGATTCGTCAGGCCGGCCGCCACCCGTAAAAATACGCCCTGGCCGCTGCCCTCAAGACCGGCCAGTCCTACAATTTCACCCTCGCGGATCGTGATATTACAGTTATTCAGCCCTGCCCGTCCGCCCGGGGCGGTGATATCCTTAAGCGCCAGGATCGGTTTTCCGGGTATGGCCGGCTGGTGGACCGGCGGGGAGGGGAGCGTGCCGAACATCATTTGCAGCAGTTGATTCACGTCAAACGGGGCCGTCATCCGGCCGGATACTTTTCCCTGGCGCATGACCGTCACCTCGTCGCACAGGGCCATGACGTCTTCGAGCTTGTGGGAAACAAGGAGAACACTTTTGCCGTCGGATGCCAGCTGCTTCAGGGATGCAAAAAGGATCTCTTTCTGCGTCCGGGAGATGCCGGTCGTGGGTTCATCCAGGATCAACACCCGGATGTTCAGCGCCAGGAGCCGCATGATCTCCAGCTGCTGGCGTTCGCCAACGGTGAGTCGATCCACCTGCGCATCCGGGTCGAGCGTGAATCCAAGCTGGGTGGAGATCGAGATCAGTTCACTGCGATGGGATTTCCGGTGGCTGGAGATTCCGGATACCCGGCCGATCATAAAGTTGTCCAGCGCCGACAGGGCAGGGAAGTCGTGCGGCTCCTGGTGCAGCATCCCGATTTTATACTGAGCGGCCATGGCCGGCGAATCGATGTCCAGCGCATGGCCGTCAATCAGGGTTGTGCCGCTGGTTTTCCGGGTAAATCCGGTAAGGATTTTCATCAGTGTGCTTTTGCCGGCACCGTTTTCGCCAAGAACCCCATGAATCGTACCGGGGCGAATGGTTAAGGAAACGCCGTCATTTGCCCGGACTGGCCCGTAATGTTTATGAATGTTTTTAAGTTCTATCTGCATGTGATGAATCGGCTTTACCGGGCAGACGGGAAAGCCGGTGGGCGGTATCTTTTGTGCGGTGAATGAGGTTGATGCCGATTTTCAATGCCTGCGGACAGGCGCTGGCATCGGAAAAACGACATCAACTGTGCGGAGACGTCTTAAAGGATGCCTCCGCACGTTCATTGACACGAATGGGGGTTATTTTATTTTGCGCTGCTTTGACCGTCCATTCCCTGCAGGAGTTGTTTGAGGTACCAGATCTGCTGATCTGTGGCTTTTTCGCCGTCTTTCAGGAAAACAGATCCGTCCTGGTAATTCAGGGGGCCTTTGAATAATTGGACATGACCGCTTCCAAGATCAGCGATGAACTGATCAAGCGCTTTTCTGGCCGCAGCGGAAAGTGCCGCCCCCGGCGCAAAGCCGATGGAACTGGTATCGGCATTGTTGATATCGGCCCAGTCGGGTCCCAGCCATTCCCATTTGGAGGTCCAGGTCCCGTTCATGGAGGCTTTGATCATACTGATATATCCAGGGGCCCAGTTGAAGTACGGAACTCCCAGGCAGGTATCGCCGCCGCCTTCGCAGGCGCCGACATAGTCGTAGGGAACGGCCCAGACCGATTTACCGGCCTGTTTTTTCTGCTGGGCCACCACAATCGCTTCGGTGGTATCGATCCCCGAGATGACCACATCGTAACCCGTATCATAAAAGCTCTGGGCAACCTGGGTGGGATCGGCAGTGACGCCGGGGATGTTAAACCAGAATCCGATCCAGGTGACCTTGAATTTGAGATCTTCGGGTTTTTTATGCAGCACTTTTTCCCAGGCGTATCTGGCGCCGAGGTAGCAGGACGCGGATAATCGGCGGGTTTCTTCATTGATGAGCGGTCCCAGGTAACCGATTTTCCCGGTCTGGGTGGTCATGGCCGCCACAAAGCCGGCCATCATTTTGCCGTATTCCATCCTTCCCATGAGATTGGACATGTTTTTCGGTGCTTTTCCAGTGAGGACGTCATCACCGGAGATATGGAGGAAATGAACATCCGGGTGCATTTTTGCCGCTTCCCGGGTTCCATCCTTCATGTCGTCGGAGTTGGCGATAATCAGTTTGGCCCCTTTCTCCACCATGTCGTCTACCAGCTGTGGAATGGTCACGCCCGGTCGATCGGCGGGGTTGACCTTATCGATATAGATCATTTTGGTACCGGGAAGCTTTTTTTCCACGTATTTCGCCGCATCGAAATGGGCCTGGCTCCACCCGTGATCGTTGTGGGGGCCGACCAGCAACAGGCCGAAAGTAAATGGTTCGCCCGCCATGGTCGCCGCCGGTTGAAACATAAATACGGCTACAATGGCCGCGAGGGCCAACCACAAAACACCAGACTGATTTTTACACATTGAAAACCTCCTCTGAATGGTTAGGAACTTCAGCGCTTCCTGTTTTTCAGGTACGGCGCAAAAGGCGTATTGAAAGAAAAAGATAATATAATTATAAAGATCAAATTGCGTCAAGTATTAAGCGCAGATGGCATCATTTAAATGAAACAGATCTACTTTATTCTTTTATTGACAAGTCTTCACATCCGTGTTCTATGAGAGGATTCGTGAGGAGTAGGCCATCGTATGTGAGTCCAGGGGGTTGTATGTATGATAGCTCTGCTCGACTGAAAGATATTTATTGGGAGGTGCTCCTTGTACGGTTTAGAAGCTATATCAAAGTACAACGGATGGGCCATGGCCATGGCGGGTGCCCTGATCGTTTTTTCCGGGCTGGTGGTCTTGTCTGCTGTGATTTCACAACTACACAGGGTGCTCGATTTTTTTGATGCGCTGTTTAAGCGGGGTAAGGCGGGAAAGCCCCCCGTTGCCGCTGAAACCACGGTAGATCCTGCTGCTGAGGTATCATCGACGAAAAGCCGGCGATTTCCGGATAATCTGGATCACCTGGCGAATCAATATAAATCGATTTCCGAACCGCTTGGCGACACCTTTCCCCTGGCAGCGCTCTATGGCCTGGCCCGGAAAGGCGACATCCCCCATCCCCATCTCGCCATTTCATATCTCAGGCAACATCGATTTTTAATTCCGCAGGGTGATGGACTATTTTCCTGGCGCTGACCGCGTCGGGTGTATCTGCGAAAACGAGGAAGGCTTTAATGGACTTGCTGATTCAGTTTTTATCCAACACCGGGTATTATCTGGCTGATTATCGAAATATTGTGATGCTTGTTGTCGGCGGTCTCTTCCTTTATCTGGGGACCGCGAAAGGGTATGAACCGCTGTTGCTGATTCCCATAGGGTTTGGGGTTATAGTTGGTAACATACCGTTTTTTAAGGGGTTTGGGCTAGGTATTTACGAAAAGGGGAGTGTGCTGCATTACCTTTATTTCGGTGTACGGTCGGGGTTATATCCCTCCATTGTCTTTTTGGGTTTAGGGGCCATGACCGATTTTTCATCACTTTTAGCCAAACCCAGGTTGATGCTGCTTGGCGCTGCCGCGCAGATGGGTATTTATTTTACCCTGCTCAGCGCCCTGGCTCTGGGGTTTCTTCCCAAGGAAGCCGCATCCATTGCCATCATCGGCGGTGCCGACGGCCCGACATCGATCTTTCTGACGGCCCGCCTGGCACCCCATCTGATCGGCCCCGTGGCCATTGCCGCTTATTCGTATATGGCCTTGATTCCCGTTATACAACCGCCGATCATGCGGTTGCTGACCACTGAGGCGGAACGCAAGATTCGTATGACGGAGCCGACACGGGAAGTCACCCGCAGGGAACGATTGATTTTTCCCATTGCCGCTGTGATTCTTTGCTGTTTTTTGGCACCGGCATCCATTCCGTTGCTGGGCCCCCTTTTCTTTGGCAATTTTCTCAAAGAATGTGGCCAGACCGAACGACTCGCCCAGACGGCCCGGACGGCCATTATTGATATCGCGACTATTTTTCTGGGGTTTGAGGTCGGGGCCAGCACCCAGGGAGATGTCTTTCTAACAGCCAAATCCGTGGGGATTTTTGTCCTCGGCGCTGTTGCTTTTTCTATTGCCACCGGGTCGGGCGTCCTTTTCGCGAAACTCATGAATGTGTTTTCAAAGGAAAAAATTAATCCCTTACTCGGGGCCGCCGGCGTTTCCGCCGTACCGGGTTCCGCCCGTGAAGTTCATCTAATGGGACTGGAAGCAGATCCGAGTAACTATCTTCTGATGCACGGGATGGCCTGTAACTCTTCCGGGGTTATTGGATCCGCGATTTGTGCGGGGATTCTCTGGAGTTTCATGAGGTAACCGGAAAAGGTAAATGATCGAAGACG
Source organism: Deltaproteobacteria bacterium (assembly GCA_003973265.1). Lineage (GTDB taxonomy): Bacteria > Desulfobacterota > Desulfobacteria > Desulfobacterales > QNYZ01 > QNYZ01. The sequence goes on from QNYZ01000042.1 coordinate 108,181, forward strand.
CCTGAGGGGTGGAAATCCCGAAGGAGAGGCAGCGAATATTGATATTGAATCTGTGAGGGCGATCCATGCGATCGCCCTTATTGGATTGGGCATTGGGGCGCATGCACCGCGCGCCAGAAAGAGCCTGTCCTCAATAAATAAAAGGGGCGAATACGAGATTCGCCCCCAGTAAACCGATTGAGCGGGCAGTGTCTAATTGAACAGGGTTTACGGGTAAAAGCCTACATAACCCGCTCGATTTTTTGAACAGCGTCTTTATCGATCAGAATGGCATGATTGCGCCAGAGCTTGAAGACCATATTGGCGGTCTGATCGCCGATCCAGAAAATACCATCGACCCATTCCAGAGATCCGGGGCGGGTGAGCTCTCTGGGCAGAACAAGTTGTTCGTCGATGACCCCGTCTGTAAAACTCATTTTCAACAAGGCTGGTTTAACATTGCTTTTCTGGGACCGTTTGGTCAATTCCATTCCAACGACCCACAGGTTCTTACCATCCCACGCCAGTCCGGTTGGATATCGGATGGGAGCGCGATAGGTTTCTAAGACCGTGCCGTCTGATACGGCTATTTTGTATATATTGCCGTCGACTTCATCCGCCACCCAGAGATGGGTGCCATCAAAGGTCATGCCGCTGGGGCCGGGGCCGGGAGATGGGAATGAAACCAGTTTGTTGAAATTAAAGTCAAATTTGGAGATTGTTTTGTTGGCGATATCGGCGACCCACAAATAGCCGTACTCGCAGCAATCTCCCTCCCATGCCATACCGCAGATGGACGCTCCGTTGCTGAATTGTGAGGGAAAGCGGCCATGGCTGTAGTAGTTCGCAGGGTCCATTTTCTGTTCAGCGGTATAGTACCAGCGGGTCTGGATATTCCGGACGGCTATCGTCTGATTCAGGGCACCGATAATGAGATCGCGCCCATCCCAGGCCATTGCGCGCGGGCCCAGTGTGCTCGAATTTTCAAAGGGTCGAAAAAGGGTCGTTTTAAATTGCTGGGGTTGACATGCAGTAAAAATGAACAGGCCGACGATGATCATCACCCAAAAAAAATTTTTGCCCCTCATGGATGCCTCCGAAAATGGTCGATTATGGTTTATTTGTGAGTATTTATAAAGATAACAGGCACAACTATATAACCTCTAAATCCATCGCTTACTATTTCAATTTGCCTATCTATAATAATTCTATCGGTTTGTCAATGATACCGATCAATTAATCAGGATAAACCATTATGGCCTTCTTTTTTCAACAGGTCCTGATACCAGCAGGCAAAATCGTACATCCCCCTGGCGTGGGTGTCATTATTGATAATTCCCAGCGCCAGGTCCAGTGCCCCGCGGGCATAGGAATTATCGTATTCATCCGCAGGGCAGGCGGTTAAAAACTCTCGGATAAGCATCTGGGTTGTACGCCGGGTTTGGTCCCGCCGAATATCAATGGGGTCCTTGGGTACCTGAAAGGGATCCCACTTCGCGTACCCTTTTTTCCGGATACGTTTCTGATATCGTGGAGACATGCTGTCAAAAACCGCTTTTTTTCTGGCTTCGGCCTCTTCGGGGGTCATTTTATTCATCGGGGCACTCTTTTTTTTCGGTGTCGGGCAGGCTCCGGTTCTTCTTCAGGGCCAAGGCCCAGGTAAGTATCATCATATTCGGTGATGAGGGCCATGGACAGGGGGACCAGTACCTCGCCCATTTTATGATATCGGCTCTCAATATCCCGGACCAGCCGGGAAGAAAGGCCGTATAGCGAATGGGTGATTTTATCCATGCTGACCGTCGGATAGGCGGTTCCGGCGTTAAATCCGGAAATACCACAGGTATGACCTTTACCACCGATGGCCAGGGGGATTCCATATAAACGGCAGGTAATCGGCCGGTAATCGTATAAGTCGCACTGGTTTTCGTCGTTTAGCAGGGGGCAGCGGCTGCGGATACGGCCCATGCGGGTAATGATCTCTTCTTCATTCCCGCCCCCGGCGGCCTCCCGGGCCGCCTCACGCTTAATTTTATGAAGCCTGCGATCCGTATGGCTGGCTTTTTCAACAATTGATTCACGCAGCTCATCGCTGAGTTGCCGGAGAAACTGATGATTGATATATAATGCCTCGATAAACGTGAGATCAAATAAAGCATAACAGCAATCATCACATCCGGGTTTGCATTTAACTTCGTCCCGGTGAGACCGGCAGACTTTTTCAAAAACCGCATCCGCGGTGGTACGCAGGGCTTCATATTCACGAAAATAGGGTTGAAAATCTATATCCATTGGTAAAATCTCCTTTTGGGTATGTTTCACGTGAAACAATCAGGGATACCTGCTTTGCGGTATGATTGTTTCACGTGAAACATGATAACACGATAGACCGGTAAAGTCGATTTACTTTCCAATGCAAAACCGACTGAAAATTCGATCGATCAGGGCTTCATCAATAGATTCACCGGTTATTTCACCCAGGTGGTTGATGGCTTCTTTGGCATCGATGGCGATGATTTCCAGGGGGGTATCTTTTTCCAGGCCGTCAATGAGGCGGGTGGTGGCGGATAATGCATTGGCGAGCAACCGTTTTTGCCTGATATTCGGGACCATCGGGTTTTCTCCCAGCGGACCGGCATTCTGGAATACCGAGTGGTGGATCGCCTGTTCGAGCGCGTTGATCCCTGTTTGTTCAAGAACGGAAATATCGACGACAGGAAAAACTGTCCAGTCATCGGGAGGCGGGCTCGCCGGGTCCTGGCGTAACAGGTCGGTCTTGTTTTTAACGATGATGGTCTTTTTATGCTTTATCTGATTAAAAATGCGCTGATCGTCTTCATCAGGGGGAAGGGCAGCGTCTACCATAAACAGAACCAGGTCTGCTTCCTCTATACAGTCCCTGGTTTTCTGGATTCCGATGTTTTCAACCGCATCACCTCCGTTACGAAGGCCGGCCGTGTCAACAACCACGATCGGAATACCTTTAATTGTAACGGATTCTTCGATGAGGTCCCGGGTGGTTCCGGGGATTTCCGTGACAATGGCCCGGTCTTTTTTTATCAGGCAATTGAGCAGGCTCGATTTCCCGACATTGGGTTTTCCCACCACTGCCATTTTAATTCCGTCACGGTAAACATACGTCCGATGGTATTGCCGGACCAGGTTTGACAGCAGGTTCGCCACTGTTTCACGCAGCCGTTTGGGCAGGGTATCGTCAATAATGATATCATCGGGGTCTTCGATAAAGTCAATGGCGGTTTCGATCTGGGCCAGGCCGTCCAGGAGCACTTGGCGTGCGGTTTTAATCTGCCGATGCATGGTGCCGTTCATCTGGGCCATGGCCATTTGCAGGGCCTGCCGTGATTTGGATTGAATGATATCAATGACGCTCTCGGCCTGGGTGAGATTGATTCGCCCGTTTAGAAAGGCCCTTTTGGTAAACTCACCCGGTTCGGCCAGCCGGGCCCCCCTGTTCAAGACCAGGGACAAGATACGACTGAGCGTGGCAATGCCGGAGTGGGCCTGAATTTCAACGATATCTTCACGGGTATATGAACGCGGGGCCCGCATAAATACGATCATGACTTCATCCACGGGGTCAGCCAAAGCCGGGTCCTGGATCCACCCATAATAAAGGTGGTGAGATGAAAAAGAATGGGGATACATTCCGGAGCCGGATGCGGTGGATGAACGAAACAGCGCCTGTGCAATTTTCAGGGCGTCAGGACCCGAAATTTTAACGATGCCGATTCCGCCTGTTCCAAGCGGTGTCGCAATGGCGGCAATGGTTGACTGATCTGACGGTTCCATGGATACTTATCGTCCCTGCTCGTATCCACTGGCAGATGATATCCAGTCGTCATAATCGGGACTCAGCTGCATGAGATGGACCCTGAGGTTGATTTTCTGGTTGTTGATCCCGAGTTTGGCTCTCAGGTTTCGACGATGGGTTTCAACGGTTCGCCGGGTAATTCCCATAAGCCTCGATATTTCACTGTTTTTTTTCCCCTGGCAGATGAGATTGGCGATATCAAATTCCCGCCGGGTAAGCCCCAGACGCCCCAAGGATAATCGATGCGCAAAAGACGATACAATATCGTCTATGTTATTTTCAAGAATCTCGATCAGTGCGATTTGGTGGGCCGTTAATTCGGTTCGGCTTAGTTTATCGAGATAGGGCAAAATCAGCTTCTGGACATTTACCAGAACAGATTCCTCTAATTGATTTTTATCGGTTTCTCTTTTTTTAAGCACCACTTTCATGGCCGTATTCATTTCTTTCAGGTTTTTGGACTTAATTATCAGTTCGGTTTCTCGTTCCCTGAGCTTTTTCTCGGCTTTTTTTCGCATGGCAATTTCCTGCCGGGCCCGGGAAAAGAGAGTGGCATTGGTAATCGCAATGCCGGCACCGGCCGCCAGGCCCACCATCGTTTTGAGCAACCGACGGTTAAATCGGTTCGGGGTGGTGTCCACCACCTGCAGGACTCCGATGATTTTCTCTTTTGATTTCAGGGGAACCCCCATTATGGAGCGAATCTCGAGGCCGGTTTGCTGGTCGACGCGTTTAAAATGGCGGGAATCCTTACGGGTGTCATGAATCAAAAGGCGTTCTCCCTTCTGGGCAATCCAGCCCACCACACCTGTGCCCAGAGGCAGTCTCCATCCGCAAACCATATCGCTTTGTCGCCCGGCGGCCTGGCGGCATACCACCTCTTTGGCGTCGGTATCGATCAGCCAGACGGAGCATCCGGCTACACCAAGCAGGTTACGAGCTTTTTCGATCAGAATCGTCAGAACCTGGTCAATCTCGAGGCTTGAATTGATTACCCGTGCAGCCCTGTGAAGCAGGTCCAGCTCCCGGTTGATTTGTCGAAGTGATCCCCTTGAGTTGCGTCTCGATTTCAGGCGAGATCTCGTCATAGTGCCACCGGCTTTCAGTCAGAACAGAAAGGCGTTTTCGGTTTTTCATAATCGTTTCCCAGTGATAGCCATCATCTCAAAAAGCGCGCAGGCTTTCAAGTGTCAAATTAAAACGCCTGACCTGCAGGCCCGGCATGGGGTCATCAGTACAGTGGTTTCTAAGGTTTATGACCCCTCATCGCTCTTGATTCTTGTAAATATTTCCTATACAGATAATTATATCAATAAATTGAAGAGTTATGCGTATTGATGTATAAATAAATTTTTCCAGAACGCAGGTGGGGATAGGAAGCGATATGGATAATGTTCTTATTGTCGATGATGATCCGAAAGCGCTGATTAACTTTCAGGAATGGTTTAAAGTCCTGTACCACTTCGATGTCGTTATTGCTTCTGATGGTGAGAAAGCCATTGATATGTTGAAAAAAGGGGATATCAGTGTGTTTTGCACCGGGCTGAATATTCCCAAGGTCGATGGATTAGAGTTGCTGGCCTATGTGACCCGGTCCCACCCGGAAACGCCCTGCATTGTCATGTCTGAATACGGCGTGCCGTGGTTCCGGGAAAAGCAGGACCGGCAGGATGTCCTCTATTATGTTGAGAAACCGATTAATCCGGAAGCCCTGGCGACAGCAATATTTGTTGGCCTGGTATTGAACGATGAAGGGGTTGCATTTAAGGGTATTTCGGTACGAAGCTTTTTACCGCTTATTTGGGAAAAACAGAAAACATGCGCACTCCAAATCGAATCCCACAAAAAAGGCCGCGGGACTGTTTATTTTAAGGATGGCCAGATTGTTGATGCGACCTGTGGAAATCTCAGCGGAGAAGCGGCCATTATCGAAATGGCCGCCTGGGAAAGGATAAAATTACAGTTTCTTGATTTACCGGAAGAATTGAAGGAGAGCCCGTCTGCCATCGATATGATGGGGGTTTTGGATATTCAGTGGCGTGGCCGACGGCCCCGGGTTGCCATAACGCACCCGCCGGCGCCGTTAATTCTGGCGAAACCAAAGCTGTCTCCGCTTCCCCAGGTATCGGCTGAAGCAAAAAGTGTAACCACTGAAGATAAGCTTAGAAAGATATTGGTGGATGCCACTCAGACGCTGAAGGCGATTCCGGGATACCAGGCCGTGGCAATTCTTGACACCCAGTGGCACGTGCTGACAATGGACGCTGTAGCAGATGTCGATTTTTCCAGTTGCAGTGAACTGATGGAGACCATGACAGTGGCATCTGCGGATGTCGTTGAAAACAACAATCTGGGAAAATGCCAGAGCCTGACCGTTCAGACCCAAAAATATACAATTATTTTTCTGGATACAGGAAAAGGTTTCAGTGTAATCGTAGTGCTGGCTCCAGACAGCAACTGGTATTTTGCTAAATGCCGGGTGGAAGGGGGCCTCTTGAGAGATTTAAAAAGTTTTTTCTGGGAACAGGTCAAAGAAGGGGCCGGTTCATCTCGAATGCCACGGATTCAGGTATAGGGCCGGGTAGTCGGCCTTATAGATACAATCGATCATTATTTAAGTACGTTCATTCTACCTGTTAGAAACCGCCACCAGTTCGGAAACCGCCACCGCCACCGCCACTGAAACCGCCGC